>NZ_JBHXJK010000090.1:0-7043 GCF_042723255.1 Amycolatopsis thailandensis | reverse complement strand
GGGCGGGGGTGCCACCCAACCCCCCCCGGGTTTGGGGGGTTCCGCGGGCGGTGGGTGATCCCCCCTGTAAACTTGCGCGCGGCGGCCCCGCCCGGGGGGGCCCCCCCCCCGCCGCGATCCCTCTTGAGTTGCCGGTACTCGCGCAGCACCAGCACGACGATCACGACGTCGAGGGCGGCGAAGAACGGCAGCGCGAGCGAGTGCGTGTGGATCGCGCGGAAGATCTCGTAGACCACGAAAGCCGAAAGCACCACCGCGGCGACGGGGTAGGCGCGCGTCACCTTGCGCGCCAGCGCCCAGACCAAGCCGAGCTTGATGAGCCCGTGCGCGACGAGGTACACCACGGCGAACGTCCGGCCCTCGACGAAATGACCGGCCGCGAGTTCGAGGTGCCGGGCCAGCGTCCCCTCGGGGTCGCCGAGCAGGTCACGGGTGACCACGGCGTGCGCGAAACCGGTGACGGCCGACGCCGGGACGATCATCAGGACGAGCCCGCCCACCAGCTGTAAAGCGCCGTCGAGCCCCTTCAGGGTGATGGCGATCCGGAACAGCTTCTCGGTGCTCATGGGCGCTCCCTCCGCGTTCACCTCACCTTGGGGGCACCCGGCCGTTCCCGCCCGGGACTTACGCCGTGTAGGTGATCCGGCCGTTCATCACGGTGGCGGTGACCGGGATGTCGCGTAGTCCCTCCGGGGACAGCCGCGTCGGATCCACCGCGGTGACGACCAGATCCGCGACGTCCCCGGCGGCCACCCCGGTCCGGCCGCCGGACGACGCCGCGAGCGCGGCCTCCAGTGGCATGACCTGCTCGGGATGCCACGGCGGGCGGTGGTCGTCGGTCCGGCTGATCGCCGACGCGATCGCGTCCCACGGGTCCAGCGGCGCGACGGGCGCGTCCGAGCCGAACTCCAGCGTCACCCCGGAGCGATGCAAAGCGCCGTAAGGGAAGGCCCGATCGGTCCAGCCGTGCCAGTGCCGGTCGGCGACGTCGCGGTCGTCCGGCTGATGGGCGGGCTGCACGCTCGCCACGACACCCAGTTCGGCGAAGCGGGCGACGTCCTCGGCGAGCAGCAGCTGCGCGTGCTCGATGCGGCCCGGGCAGCCGACGTTCGCGAAGGCGTCGAGCGCGATCTTGTTGGCGTGGTCGCCGATCGCGTGCACCGCCGGAATGAGCCCGTTCTCGGAAGCCTTGCGCATCAACGGTTCCAGCTCACCGGGCGGCAGTTCGAGCAGCCCGTGGGACTCGGTTCCGGCGTAGTGTCCCACGCAGTACGCGGTGCGGGTGTTGAGCGAACCGTCGACGAACAGCTTGAACGGGCCGACCGTGAGCAGCCCGCCGGTGTCTTCGAGAACGTCTCCGGTGCGGTGGCCGCGTTCGACGGCGGTCTCGAGCAGGTGTTTCGCGATCACGCAGGAGACCCGGACCGGCAAGGGTTTCCGGGCCAGCCGTCGGCGCCAGTCGGTGACGGTGTCGGTGTACTCGTAGTCGACGATCTTGGTGACGCCGCGGGCGGCCGCCGCGGCGAGCGCGTCGGCGACCCAGCCGTCGATGACGTCGTCGGGCGCGACGGGGAGTTCGGCCGTCGCGCTCATGCAGTCGTTCTCCAGCAGCACGCCGGTCGGGTGCTCGCGGCCGATGAGCTTCAGCGCGGCGGGGCTGAGCCACAGCGTGTGGAGGTCGGCGCTGAACAGGGCGACGGGGTGCCCGGGAAGTGCCCTCTGCAACAGTTCCTTGTGCGGGGCGTCGGGCCAGAGGCCGTCGCGGAACCCGGCGCCGAGCACGAGTTCGCCCGGAGGTACGGGACGCGCCAGCAGGTGGGCGAGCACGAGCTCGACCGTGTGCGCGGCGGACGTCGCCTCCCCCAGCGGGATCCGGCGGCGCGCGGCCGACCACTGCGCGGTGTGCACGTGCGCGTCGACGAGACCGGGCAGCAGTGTGCCGCCGTGCCCGTCCAGGCTCTCCGACGCCGCACCCGCTTGCCCCGGGCCCGCGATGGCCGCGATCCGGCCGCCCTTGATCAGTACGTCCGACAGGGAACCCGCCAAGCCGACCCGGACCCGGCGCACCAGAAGATCGTCCACGCTCTCACCTTGCCAGGCGGGCCGCGTTTCGTCCTCTGAATGCGGTCCTTGCACGCGCAACTACCGCATTCAGAGGACGAAATGCGGGAAGTCAGGAGCGGGCGAAGGTGAGCTTCCCGAGCGCGGCGACCAAAGGCGCGAGCTCGGGGAGCTCTTCGGCGGCGGCCAGCGCCTCGGTGAGGACGGTGTCGTGCGTCGGCCGCGCGGCCGCGAGCAGTTCCTGCCCCGACGGCGTGACCTCCGTGTAGATCCCCCGCCGGTCGTCCGGGCACAGGTACCGCTGGAGCAGCCCCCTGCTCTCCAGCCGCGTCACCAGCCGCGTCGTCGCCGACTGGCTGAGCACGACGGCGTTCGACAGCTGGTTCATCCGCAGGTGGAATCCGTCCTGACGGGCGAGCACGTCCAGCACGGTGTACTCGGTGACGGACAGTTCGTGCTTCTGCGCCAGCGCGCGTTCGAGCGCGTCCTCGATCCGCGCGTGCAGCGCGGCGAGGGTCCGCCAGCCCTGCGCGCGTGCCTCCACGGCGTCGTCGGCCAGTGACACGGTTCACCTCTTCCCCGGTTGCCCGAACTTCGTTGCGTCATGCATCATCAAGCGTGTGCAATATACGGCGCGTGCAACTATTTCGGACGCTCGTAGTTGCCAACGCCAGTTAACACCACTCTACGGGAAGAAGTGAGCTCCCATGCCTGCCGCTCTGCTCGCACTGGCGATCAGCGCCTTCGGTATCGGCACCACCGAGTTCGTGATCATGGGCCTGCTGCCCGAGGTCGCGGGCGACTTCGGCGTCTCGATCCCGTCCGCCGGGCTGCTGATCTCCGGATACGCGCTCGGCGTCGTGGTCGGCGCCCCGCTGCTGACCGCGCTCGCGTCGCGGGTGCCGCGCAAGACGGTCCTGGTCGGCCTGATGGTCCTGTTCATCGCCGGGAACGTCGTTTCGGCGCTGGCCCCCACCTACGGCCTGCTGATGACCGGCCGCGTGGTCGCCGCGCTCTCGCACGGCGCGTTCTTCGGCGTCGGCGCCGTCGTCGCCGCCTCGCTGGTCGCGCCCGCCAAACAAGCCAGCGCCATCGCGATGATGTTCACCGGGCTGACCGTCGCCAACGTCCTCGGCGTGCCCGCCGGGACCGCGCTCGGCCAGGCGCTCGGCTGGCGCTCGACGTTCTGGGCGGTCAGCGTCCTCGGCGTGCTCGGCCTGATCGGGATTCTCACGCTGGTCCCCGCCCAGGCGACGACACAGAGCGCGGGACTGCGCAGCGAACTCGCCGTGTTCCGGCGTCCGCAGGTGTGGCTCGCGCTGGCGATGACCGCGCTCGGCTTCGCCGGGGTGTTCGCGTCGTTCACCTACATCGCCCCGATGATGACCGAGGTCGCGGGCTTCTCCTCCGGCGCGGTGACCTGGCTGCTGGTGCTGTTCGGCGCCGGGCTGTTCGTCGGGAACCTGCTCGGCGGCAAGGCGGCCGACCGGTCGCTGATGCCCAGTCTGTACGTCATCCTCGCCGCGCTCGCGGCCGTGCTGGTCGTGTTCGTCTTCACCGCGCACGCCCAGCTCCCCGCCGCGATCACCATCGCCGTCTTCGGCGCCGCCGGTTTCGCGACCGTCGCGCCGTTGCAGGCCCGCGTCATGGACAAGGCCGAAGGCGCTCCCGCGCTGGCGTCGGCCGCCAACATCGCCGCGTTCAACCTCGGTAACGCCGGGGGCGCGTGGCTCGGCGGCAAGGCCATCGACGCGGGTCTCGGCTACACCGCGCCCAACTGGATCGGCGCCGCGCTCGCGCTCGCCGGGCTGCTGGTCGCGGTCGTGTCAGGCATGCTCGATCACGGGCGGCGAAAGGCTCGTCGCGCCGAACTGGCCCCCGCCGCCTGACCCACGGAAACACCCACGAAAGGAAAGCAAGTGACCGACATTCCCACCGTCAAGCTCACCAACGGGGTGGAGATGCCGCAGCTCGGGTTCGGCGTCTTCCAGGTACCGGACGAGGAGACGACCGCCGCGGTCAAGGCCGCGCTGGACGCGGGCTACCGCAGCATCGACACCGCCGCCGTCTACGGCAACGAAGCGGGCGTCGGCCGGGCCCTCGCCGAGTCCGGGATCGCCCGCGACGAGCTGTTCATCACCACCAAGCTGTGGAACAGCGAACAGGGCTACGACGCCACGCTGAAGGCGTTCGACGCCAGCCTGGCCAAGCTGGGCCTGGAGCAGCTGGACCTCTACCTGATCCACTGGCCCACCCCCGAGCGCGACCTCTACCGCGACACGTGGAAGGCCTTCGAGAAGCTCTACGCCGACGGCCGGGTGCGCGCGATCGGCGTGTCCAACTTCCAGCCCGCCCACCTCGAGCGGCTGCTCGACGCCGGTTCGGTGACCCCGGCGGTCAACCAGGTCGAGGTGCACCCGTACCTGCAGCAGGCCGAGGTGCGCGAGTTCGACGCGAAGCACGGCATCGCGACCGAGGCGTGGAGCCCGCTGGCCAAGGGCGGCGACCTGCTCGGCGAAGACGCGATCAAGGCGCTGGCCTCGAAGCACGGCCGCACTCCGGCGCAGATCGTCCTGCGGTGGCACCTGCAGCTGGGCAACGTCGTGATCCCGAAGTCCGTGACGCCGTCGCGGATCAAGGAGAATCTCGACGTCTTCGGATTCACGCTGTCGGACGAGGACATCGCCTCGCTGTCCGTGCTGGACCGGGGCGAGCGGACCGGGCCGGATCCCGACACCTTCAACGTCGCCTAGCACCAGCCTCGTGAGCGGTAAGGACGGTTGGAACCGTCCTTACCGCTCACGGGGTCTTGGACAGCCGGTTACTATTCGGCCGCACTGACGGCAGTTGTGCGAAAAGAGGTAACCGGACGATGCAGGCCCGAGGACGCGCCGTCCTCGCGACACTTCTGCTCGTGGCGTTCCCACTGGCGGTCGTCGCGGTGGGTGTCGCCAGCGTGCTGGCGGGCCTGCGGATCCCGGGCAAAACGGGCACCTACGTCATGCTCGGCGGGCTGGCGATCATGATCGCGCTCGGCTTCGGGCTGGTGAGCGCGTTGCGGGCCCGGCGTCCCCCGATCGAAGGGCCGCGACTGGACCGTGACGCCCATCCCGCGCTGTGGGAGATGATCGACGACCTCGCCGCCCAGGTGAAGACGCGGCCGCCGGACGAGATCGTGCTGATCGGCGAGATCAACGCGGCGGTCAGCGAGGACGCCCGGTTCCTCGGCCTGCGGCCCGGCCGACGCACGATGCTGATCGGGCTGCCACTGCTGGCCGCGATGAGCGTGAGCGAACTACGCTCCGTGCTCGCGCACGAACTCGGTCACTACAGCGGCGGCCACACCCGCCTGCTCGCGCTGACCTACCGCGGCACGCAAACGCTCGCCTTCACCGTCGACAGGCTGGACGGCGGCCCCGCCAGGGCCCTGCTCTCCGCCTACTCGAAGCTGTACCTGCTGGTCGCCCGGTCGGCGAACCGGCGGCAGGAACTCCAGGCCGACGAGGCGTCCGTGCTCGCCGCCGGAAGCCGGACGGCGGCCGCGGCGCTGCGGAAGGCCGCGACACTGAGCCCGCTCTGGAAGGACTACGCCGAGCGCTACCTCTCGCTCGGCGCGACGGCGCGGCGCACGCCCGCGGTGCTGCTGGGGTTCCGTTCGTACCTCAATCACCCGGTCCAGCGGGACTGGGTAGCCGAGTACGCCGAAGACGTCCTCGACGGCGAAGAGCTGTCGAAGTACGACAGCCATCCGCCCACGAAGCGCCGCATCGCCGCGCTCGCCGGCGTGCCGGACAACCCGGTGAAGCCGGACGCGCGGCCGGGCTGGGCACTGCTGGGCGCGCCGAAGGTCGACGTGCCCGAGGCGGAACTGGACGTGCTGATCCGCGACGTCGGGCCGCGGGCGGACTGGGACGAGGTCATCAAACGCGCGGGGCGCGCTTCGGTCGCGGAGGGCGCGAAGCTGCTGACCTCCGCCGGGATCGAGAGCAGGCTGGCGCCACGCGGCACGATCGGCGAGGTCGTCCGGGTCCTGCGCGACGGTGACGCCGACGCGCTCGCCAAACCCCTGCGGGCCCCGTCCCGCGAAGAGGGCCGCGAACTGCTGGCCGAGTTGTTCGCCGACACCGTCACCGCCGCGATGATCGACAACGGGGTCGCCGCGCACCGCCTGAATTGGGGCGGCGGCTGGGAACTGTGCCTGGGCGACGGCGAGCCGTTCGACGTCGTCGAACTGGTCGCCCCGGCGGTGCGGAGCCCCCGCGCGGTCGACGAACTGGTCCACAACCTGCAACTGCTGAACGTGCCCGCCGGATACTTCTGCAAGCAAGAACCCCAGCGGGAGCCGGATCCGGCCGAGGCCCGGATGCTCGGCGTGTTCACCGCGCTGAAGGCCAAGCGGAGCCTCTACGACCTGATTGTCTGCGACTCGGAAGTGGTTCTCCTGCCGATGTCGCGAGCGGTGCTCCTCCGCCGTGGCCTCGCCGGGCTGATCGGGGCGCGCGGCGTTTCGGACCGCAAGCGGATCCGGAAGCTGCGGGAGCGCGGCCTCGACGATCTGCGTGCCGAACCGGGCGCGCGGCGGATCCCGTTCACGGACATCGTCGCGGGCGGTTTCTCCCGCCGGAAGCTGACCGAGTACCTGACGCTGGAACTGTCCGACGGCGAGACGCTGGAACTCGCGATGACCGGCAACACCGAGGACTTCGGGACCGCTCATGACGAACTGGCGGCGTTCTTCAAGTCTCTGAAGGCTTGACGCGGGTTTGTCGTGAGTGGCGATTCGGATTCTGTTGGGCGGTAAGGCAAAGGTCGCGAGTTCGCGGTCTCGGCGGGGAGCCCAATGTCGCATTTGTGTCGCTGAGCGTCTCGAATGCGACATTGGGAACAAGGACCGGGAACAGGCGACCGGCCTCGTGCCTTGGCTCGGCGCGATCTGGCGGGTCGGGAGGTGTTGCGAAAGCCACGTTCGCAACGTTCAAGGT
>NZ_JBHXJK010000089.1:0-37098 GCF_042723255.1 Amycolatopsis thailandensis | reverse complement strand
CGGTAGTTGCGTGCGCAAGGAACGCATCCAGAGGACTAAACGCGGGGTGGAGGGCTCAGGGGAGCTTTGGGAAGACGGCCACCGCGACTTCCCGCGCCGCCGTGCACGTGGCGTCCTCCGGCGCGCCGTCGACGCCGACCACCGAGAGCGTCGCCTGTTCGACCCGGTCCGGGGTGCCCGGGATCGGGCGGTGCGTGGTCACCTGGCAGAACGCGCCCGACGTCGTCACCTGGACCTGCCGCCCGCCCAGGGCCTCCGTCGCGCCCGGCGTGGTGTCCGCCACCACCGACAGCGAGAAGCTGACCTTGCCGCGGATGCAGTTGTGCCCGGACAGCGCCGGGGCGGGTTTGGTCTCCGGGCCGGCGGCGGCGTCGAGTTCGTGCTGATCGAGCGGCGCGCACGGAGCGACGCGGCCCCAGGAGCGCTGGTCGAGATTCAGCCGCCCGACCTTGCGCGCGGTGATCACCTCCGCCGCGCCGCCCACCGCCGCGTCGGCGACCCGGCAGCGGTCGAGCTGGTCGGCCGGGGCCTTGTCGTCGGAGGTGACGGCGATGGCCAGCCGGATCCCGTCGGCGAAGGTCAGCAGCCGGGTGCAGGTGGTTTCCTCGTTGAACGTCGACTGCTGGACGCTGACGCCCTCCGGCAGCGGCCCGGCGTATTCGTAGGGCCGGTTGTTCGGGTCCTGCCCGGAAGTGATCGGACCGGTGGTCACGGTGTAGCGATTGGCGCCCTCGACGAATTCCAGCCGGCAGGAGTCGAAAGAACTCAAGGGTGGTTTGACCGCGTTTCCGCCGCCGATCACTTTTCGCTGGTCGACAAGGCTGCAATAGTCGAGTGACGGGTACTCGCCGAGCGCCTCGGACGCCGTCAGGGCCTCGTCGCCCGCCGTGGTCGGTGACGGGGGCGTCGCCGGTTCCGGCGTGGCACAGGCCGAGGCGAGGAACAGGCCACAGAGTCCTGCGATCAGTCTCTTCGGGGGCACCGGAGCAGTATCGTCAAAAGATCCCGGAACACCACCCCCTACGGGCGAAGAACACAGGGTCCGCCGCGTTTTCCCAGGTGAATGCTTTACCGCGATTTCACGCCCTTAGGGGTGCGTTTCGTTCCGCGGTGGGATGCGGTCTCGCCGTCGGGCGACGAAAATGGGTTTCACACAACGTGACGACCGAGAGGGAAGAACCGTGAGCCACCCCGTAGCCGCCCGCCTGACCCGACCGCGACAGGGCCGCATGATCGGCGGCGTCTGCGCCGGGATCGCCAAACGTTTCGGCACCACACCGGGCAAGGTCCGCCTGCTCGCGGTGCTGTCCTGCCTGCTGCCCGGCCCGCAGTTCATCGTGTACCTCGTGCTGTGGCTCGCCCTGCCCGAGAGCGAGTACTGATCCCGGGCAGGACGAGCGCGCCTCACTCGGTGTAGGTCAGGTTCTTGCCACTGGCCCCGTCGAACAGCTTGATCTTGTCCGCGTCGAACCAGAGCTCGATGTTCTGGTTTTCCGCGGCCGAAGACGCCGCCGAGAGCCGGGCCACGATCTGTGACTCCGAGCCCGGGACGTCCGAGGATCCGCTGTCGGCGGCGAGATCCGCGAGGTCGGACGACGACGCGGCCTCACCTTCGACCGAGAAGTGCGCGAACTTCTCGGAACCCATCGATTCGAGGACGTCCACGTGGGCGGTGAACGTCGCGCCGCCTTCGCGAGCGGACGCGTCCACCAGCGCGGCGTCCTCGAAATGCTCCGGCCGGATGCCGACGATGACCTCACGCGGCGCGTCGGCGGCCTCGACCAGCTGCCGCACCCGGTCGGTGAGCGGGATGTCGCCCAGCGCGCTGCGGGCGGTGCCGTTCTCCAGCGTGGCGGGCACGAAGTTCATCGACGGGCTGCCGATGAACCCGGCCACGAACAGGTTCGCCGGGTTGTCGTAGAGGAACTGCGGCGACCCGATCTGCTGCACGTAGCCCGCCCGGAGCACGACGACCCGGTCGCCGAGGGTCATCGCCTCGGTCTGGTCGTGCGTGACGTAGAGCGTCGTCGTGCCCAGCTGCTTCTGGATCTTCGACACCGAGGTCCGCATCTGGCCGCGGAGCTTCGCGTCCAAGTTGGACAGTGGTTCGTCCATCAGGAACGCCTTGGGGTTGCGGACGATCGCGCGCCCCATCGCGACGCGCTGCCGCTGCCCGCCGGACAGGTTCGCCGGTTTGCGGTCCAGATGCCCGGTCAGATCGAGGATCTGCGCGGCCTCCTCGACCTTGGACCGAACGATCCGGTCGTCGACCTTGGCCAGCCGCAACGGGAACGCCATGTTCTCCCGCACGCTCATGTGCGGGTACAGGGCGTAGGACTGGAACACCATCGCGATGTCACGGTCCTTCGGTGCCTTCTCGTTGACGCGCTGGCCGTCGATACGCAGTTCGCCCGAGGAGATGTCCTCCAGGCCCGCCACCATGTTCAGCGTCGTGGACTTGCCGCAGCCGGACGGGCCGACCAGGATGATGAACTCGCCGTCGGCGATCGTGATGTCCACTTCGGACACCGCGAGGGCGCCGTCCGGGTACTTCTTGGACACTTTTTCGAGAACGATTTCAGCCATGGGTCAGCCCTTCACCGCACCGGACGTCAGCCCCGCCACGATGCGACGCTGGAAGAACAACACGAACAGGATGATCGGGACGGTGATCACCACGGCGGCCGCGGAGATCGTCCCGGTCGGGTCTTCGAACTGCGACGACCCGGTGAAGAACGACAGCGCCGCCGGGACCGTGCGCGAGGCCTCGGTCGAGGTCAGCGAGATCGCGAACAGGAAGTCGTTCCAGCAGAAGATGAACACCAGGATCGCGGTGGTGAACACCCCCGGTGCCGCCAGGGGCGCGATCACCTTCCGGAACGCCTGCGCCGGGGTCGCGCCGTCCATCTTCGCCGCTTTTTCCAGCTCCCACGGGATTTCCCGGAAGAACGCGGAAAGCGTGTAGATCGACAGCGGCAGCGCGAACGTGATGTAGGGCAGGATCAGCCCCGGCCAGGTGTCGAACAACCCCAGCTCACGTTCGATGTTGAACAGCGGTGTCACCAGCGACACCTGCGGGAACATCGCGATCAGCAGCGACATCCCGACCAGCACCTGCTTGCCGGGGAAGTCCAGCCGCGCGATCGCGTACGCCGCCATCGTGCCGAGGACGACCGCGATCACCGTCGCGATGATCGCGATCCCGATCGAGTTCACCAGCGCGCGGATGAACTCGGTGGTCTCGAAGATGTCCGCGTAGTTCTGCCAGGTCCATTCCGTCGGGATGAAGCTGCCGTCGTTCAGGGTTTCCTTGGTCTTGAACGAAAGCGAGACCACCCAGAGCACCGGGAACAGCGCGAACACCAGGACCAGGACGTCGACGAGGCCCCATTTGACCTTGCGGCCGGGAGTGACCGCTCCACCGATGGCCATCAGCGCTTACCCCCATTGTCACTGCCGGGCGCGGCCGTGCCGAACACCTTGATGAAGATGAAGGCGATGATCGCCACCGTGATGAAGATCAGCACCGCCATCGTCGACCCGATCCCGAGGTTCAACCCCTTGACCAGGTTGTTGTAGGTCTGCATCGACACCGACGACGTGTCCTGTGCCCCGTTGGTGAGCACGAAGATGTTGTCGAAGATGCGGAACGCGTCCAGGGTGCGGAACAGCAGCGCCACCAGGATCGCCGGCTTCATCACCGGCAGCATCACCTTGGTGAACCGCTGCCACGCCGTCGCGCCGTCCATCGCCGCGGCCTTCAGCAGGTCGTCCGGCACCAGCGCCAGCCCCGCCATGAGCAGCAGCGCCATGAACGGCGTCGTCTTCCACACTTCGGCGAGCACGATGATCGCCAGCGACGGCCAGTACTCGGTCAGCGGCGCGGCGTCCGGGAAGAACAGGTTGGCCAGGTAGCCCGTGTCCGGCGTCCAGGCGTAGTACCAGGAAAACGCCGCGACCACCGTCACGATGCCGTACGGGATCAGGGCGACCGTCCGCACGAGGCCCCGTCCGACGAGCGTCCGGTGCATGATCAGCGCCAGGCCCATGCCCAGGACGAACTCGATCACCACCGAGACGATGGTCAACCCCATCGTCGTCCCGAACGCCGTCCACCAGTAGCCGTTGGACAGCACCGAAACGTAGTTCTCGAGGCCGACGAACTCCTGCTGCGCCGGGAATCGGAGGTCGTAGCGTTGCAGCGAAAGCCAGATCGAGTAGATGATCGGGTACCCGGTGACGGCGATCATCACGAACGCGGCCGGGGCACACAGCCACAGACCGAGTCTGCGCTCGGCCTTCTTGCCTTCACTGAGAACGGGTTTCGCCTTCTTGCCCGGCTTGCTCTCGGTCGCCGAACCGGCGGTTTCCTGCACGGTCACGGGATCACTCCCTTCGACTGGAGCGCGTCGGCGAGCTGTTCCTTCAGCTTCTCCGCCGTCTTCTGCGGATCGATTTCGGAGGGCGGGGAAAGCACCTTCGACAACACTGTCGACGCGTTCTGGTACGCGGGCGTCAGCGGGCGCACCGCGGCGTCCTTGAGCGCGTCCAGAATCGTTTCCCGCATCGGGTATTTCGTGTCCATGCTCGGGTTGTCGTCGCTCACGCCGGCCGTCGCGTCGAGGGGGACCGTGTCGGTGTAGAGCGATTCGAGCGTCGGCGGGACACCGTCCTTGAGCGCGGAGAACTTCTGGTTCTTCTCGTTGCGCAGGCACAACGCGGCCTCATAGGCCTCGGCCTTGTGCTTCGACGTCGAACTGACCGCCAGGTTGTAGCCACCGATCGTGGTCTTGGCGGGCTTGTCCGCGTCCAGCCGCGGGTAGGTGGTCCACTTGAAGTGCTGGAGTTCGGCCTTCTTCTCCTTGGCGTAGGAGGCGTAGACGAACGGCCAGTTCAGTTCGAAGGCGGCGTTGCCACGCTGGAAGGCCTGGCGGACCTCGTCCTCCTTGGAGTTGGTCAGCGACGGGTCGGTGATCCCGGCCGTGGTGACCTTCTTGAGCATCTCCAGCGCCTTGATCGCGCCCTCGTCCATCACCACGGACTTGCCGTCGTCGGAGAGGATCTTGCCGCCCGCCGACTCGACGAGCGTGTTGTAGATGACGACGAGGCCTTCGTACTGCGCGCCGGTGAACACGACGTTCGCCGGTTTGCCCTGTGCCTTGAGCGCCTGGGCCTGCTGGATCATCTCGTCCCAGGTCTTCGGCGGCGTCGGGGTCAGCCTGTCGTCGTACCAGAGCAGCTGGACGTTGGTGTTCTTGGTCGCCGCGTAGAGCTTTCCGTTCCACGTGGCGGTTTCGAGCGGCCCGGGCAGGACGCCCGCGGTCGCCTCGGCTTTGGCCTCACCCGTCCATTCGTCGACCCAGCCCGCCTCGGCGAACTCGGACACCCACGTGACGTCCAGCCCCAGGACGTCGAGCGAGTCGTCGCCGGCGGCCAGGCGGCGCACCATCTGTTCCCGCTGGCCGTCGGCCGGTCGCGGGAGCTTGTTGTAGACGACCTCGTACCGCCCGCCCGAGGCCTTGGTGCAATCGTCCACAACGGACTGGAAATTGTCTTCGGGCGCGTAATAGACGTTGATCTTCAGGCCGGCATCCGAACCGCAGCCCGCCAGCAGGCCGACCGTCAGCGCTGTCGCGCCGAGTAGCGAGCCGGTGCGGCCTGGTGAGCGGCCCCTTCGGCTCGCGCTCATCCTCTTCCCCATGAGGCCTCCTCACCCGCGCACGCCTGGGGAACGGCGGCACTAGGACGCGTTGAAGAAGCCCGCGCGCCAGCACCCCGACGTGCTAGTGCTCGGGCGGACACGCTGGAGTACATGACCGCCCGACTGGTGTTGTGCAACCTATTCCGGGCGATCACCGCCCGCAAGCAGTATCGGTAACGATTCAGCGGACCGCACGACGAACAGGTGAACCAGTACCGCCGAATGTCATCCGGCGGGGCGGCCGCCCAACGCCAGCTGGGCCAGGAGCTCACGGCCCTGTTCGGCCGAACGCGGCTGACAGAGCACGTCGTACCGGCCGGCGACCAGTTGGCTCGCGGAGGAGAAGTCGCGGCGCGACATGCTGTAGCTGATCGCCGCGAAGACCGTCCACGCCAGGATGCCGAGCACGAGCCCGCCGATCATGGGCTGCCAGGCGAACCCCTGATTGTTGAACATCCCCAGCAGCAGCCCGATGATCAGGCCGAACCACGCGCCCGACACCGCTCCGGTGCCCAGCACGCGGCCCCAGCTCAACCTGCCGAGGATGCGTTCCACGAGCATCAGGTCGACTCCGACGATGGTCACGTCGGCGACCCCGAATTCCTTCTCCGCGAGAAAGTCGACGGCGTGCTGCGCCTCGCCGTACGTCGCGTAGGAGCCGATCGGCCAGCCGGAAGGCGGGGTCGGCAGCCTGGGCAGCCCGCCCGCGGCCCGGCCGCCTCCGCCAAAGGGAGCACTCACGTAATCACCTCTCGCCCGTCCCGGTCCATCTTCTCAAGGACGGGCGAAAGGCGCGAACGTTCAGGAGCGGGACTTGTACTCGCGGAGCAGACCGCGGCTGATGATGGTCTTCTGGATCTCGCTGGTGCCCTCGCCGATGAGCAGGAACGGCGCCTCGCGCATCAGGCGCTCGATCTCGTACTCCTTGGAGTAGCCGTAGCCGCCGTGGATGCGGAACGAGTCCTGGGTGACCTCGGCGCAGTACTCGCTGGCGATCAGCTTCGCCATGCCCGCCTCGACGTCGTTGCGCTCGCCCGAGTCCTTGAGGCGGGCGGCGTTGACCATCATCAGGTGCGCGGCCTCGACCTTGGTGGCCATCTCGGCGAGCTTGAACGCCACCGCCTGGTGTTCGGCGATCGCCTTGCCGAAGGTCTTGCGCTGCTGGGCGTACTCCACCGCCAGCTCGAACGCGCGGATCGCGATGCCGCAGGCGCGCGCGGCGACGTTGACCCGGCCGACCTCGACACCGTCCATCATGTAGGCGAAACCCTTGCCCGGCGCCTCGCCGAGGACCTTGTCGGCACCGATCTCGTAACCGTCGAAAACGGCCTCGGTGGTGTCGACGCCCTTGTAGCCCATCTTGTCGATCTTGCCGGGGATGGTGAGGCCGGGCGCGACCTCGCCGAAGCCCTCGGGCTTCTCGACCAGGAACGTGGTCAGGTTCTGGTGGGCCTTCTCGGCGCCCTCGTCGGTCTTGACGAGCAGCGCGATCAGGTTGGAGCTGCCGCCGTTGGTCAGCCACATCTTGGAGCCGTCGATGACGTAACCGTCGTCGGTCTTGCGGGCGCGGGTCTTGATCGCGGCGACGTCGGAACCGAGGTCCGGCTCGGACATCGAGAAGGAGCCGCGCACCTCGCCGGTCGCCATGCGGGGCAGGAAGTGCTGCTTCTGCTCCGGCGTCCCGTGACGAGAGATCATGTGCGCCACGATGAAATGCGTGTTGATGACGCCGGAGACGCTCATCCAGCCGCGCGCGATCTCCTCGACCACGAGCGCGTAGGTCAGCAGCGATTCGCCGAGGCCGCCGTATTCCTCCGGGATGGTGAGCCCGAACAGGCCCATCTCCTTCATCCCGTCGACGATGTCGGCGGGGTAGGTGTCGGAGTGCTCGAGCTCCTGCGCGCGCGGGATGACCTCCTTGTCCACGAACTGGCGGACCGTGGCCAGGATTTCGGACTGCACGTCGGTCAAGCCGGCGGTCTGGGCGAGGCGAGCCATCGCTGCTCCCTAAATTCGCGCGCACCGGGCTCCCGGCGCTGGGTTACCGGTGAGTATGACGCCTGACCGGGGACCTCGCTATGAGCGCAGTCACGCGTACGCCATCCGTGACCCTGGCACTACAGTGACAAGCCGATCACAGTCCGAGGGGGACGAAACGTGGCTCAGCAGCCCTTTGGTGGATTCCCACCGCAACAGCAGTACGGCTTTCCCAACCAGGCTCCGGCCCGGAGCAAGGACTCCGGCCTGGCGACCGCCGCCCTGATCTTTTCACTCTTCGGGCTGATCGGACTGGTGTCCGTGATCCCGGGGATCGTCCTGGGCCATGTCGCCTTCGCCAAGGCCCGGCGCGGCGAAGCGGGTGGCAAGGGCATGGCACTGGCCGCGTTCATCGTCGGCTACCTGATCATCATCCTGTACGCCATCGCGATCCCGGTCCTGCTGAACGTGGCCGCGAAACACGGGGCATTCCGCTGACGACTACGGTCCGAAGCCGCCTTCGAGGGGGAACTCAATGACCAACCCGCACGACCCGTATGGGCAGCAACAGCCGTCCGGGCAGTTCCAGCAGCCGTACGGTCTCCAGCCGTATCAGCCTCAGCAGCAGTTCTACGTCCAGCAGGCCTACGTGCGGCCGCCGGATCAGGGCATGGCGGTGGCGTCGCTGGTGTGCTCGCTGATCGGGCTGGTCATGTGCTTCCCGGCGATCCTCGGGATCATCTTCGGGCACATCGCGCTCGGGAAGGCCAAACGCGGTGAAGCGGGCGGCCAGGGCATGGCACAGGCCGGGATGATCATCGGTTACGTGATCACCGCCCTGTGGCTGATCCCGATCATCCTGTGGTTCGTTTTCGTGGTGCTCGCGATCGGTGCCGCGGGCGTCGCGTGAGCCGTCCGGGGATACGGTGGTGTCCCGCACGAACCAGGGGGCCAACCGGATGAGCAGTTCCGACTCGCAGGACACACCGTCGACGTCGTCCTACACCGACTCGAACACTTTCTCGGACCCGACTTCGGCGTCCTCGCCGTCCGAACCGGTGTCGAACCCGTCGCCGTCGGAACCGCAGCAGTTCCAGCCGCCGGCGCCGTTCACACCGCCTCCGCCGTTCGAGCCGCCGGCGCCGTTCCAGGTTCCTTCGGGCGAGACTCTTTCCGTCCCTGAGCCGTCTTCCGTCCCTGTCCCGGAAGAGACGTACGGGCAGGCCATCGACCCGCTGACCGCCGAGCCCGTTCCGCCGTCCTTCGCGGCTCCGGACGCTTCGGCTCCTCCGGTGTACACGCCCGCGCCCATGCCTGTCGCGTACCCGTCGCAGCCTTATGTCCAGCCGTACAACCCGTACGCGGCGACCGCGGCGCCGCGGTCGCAGGACAACGGGATGGCGATCGCCGGGCTGGTCTGTTCGCTCGTCGGGATCTGCTCGTGCGTGACCGTGATCGTCGGGCTGATCCTGGGGCACATCGGGCTGGCGAAGGCGAACCGCGGCGAGGCGGGCGGACGCGGCATGGCACTCGCGGCCGTGGTCATCGGGTACATCGTGCTCGCGCTGTACGTCGGGTTCTTCGGGACGTTGATCATCCTGGGTGTCAACGGGGAGCTCGATTAGCGCTGGGGCTCGTGAGTGGCAGGGCTGGTTCTAACCGGCTTTACCACTCACGACCTCTCTTTCCCCAAGGTCGAGCACGACACCTCTGCCTCACTTTCGGGCTGGCGCCGCGTGTCGTCCGTCTGATCACGCGAGCCGTCCACCCAGTCACGTGTGTCGTCCGTGCGGTCACGCGAAACCCGCCGGACGGTAGGTACTCAAGACACGATCGGCTCTAACCGTCCTTACCACTCACGAGGCTTGACCCGCGTCGTCCGGTTCCCGAGGTGCCGGCGCGACCTGGCCGTTGTTCGCGGGCTTCTCTTCCTTCTTCGGCGTGTTCGCGTCGAGGAAGCGCAGCAGCTCCACCGGGAACGGCAGGACCAGCGTCGAGTTCTTCTCCGCCGACACCTGCACGACCGTCTCCAGCAGCCGCAGCTGCAACGCCGCCGGGGTGTCGGCCATGGTCGCGGCCGCCTGCGAGAGTTTGTACGACGCCTGCAGTTCACCGTCGGCCGAGATGACCCGCGCCCGCCGTTCGCGTTCGGCTTCGGCCTGGCGTGACATCGAGCGTTTCATCGACTCCGGCAGCGCGACGTCCTTGATCTCGACCCGGTCGATGTGAATGCCCCAGTCCAGCGCCGGGCTGTCGATCATCAGCTCCAGGCCCTCGTTGAGCCGTTCTCGGTTGGACAGCAGATCGTCCAGGTCGCTCTTGCCGATGATGGACCGCAGCGAGGTCTGCGCGACCTGGCCGACGGCAGATCGGTAGTCCTGCACGTTGACCGCGGCCAGCACCGGGTCGATCACCTTGAAGTACACGACCGCGTCCACCCGCACGGTGACGTTGTCGCGGGTGATGCCGTCCTGCGCGGGGATCGGCATCGTGACGATCTGCATGTTGACCTTCTGCAGCCTGTCCGCGAACGGCATCAGCAGCGCGAGCCCCGGCTGCCGGATGGCCGGGCGCACCCGCCCGAACCGGAACACGAGACCGCGTTCGTACTGCTTCACCACGCGAAGGCTGGCCGCGACCCAAGCACCGCCCGCGACGGCGACCGCACTGAGAATCTCCACCACCATGGCTGCTCCCAGGGTTGTTCTCCCTGTTCACGGTACGCCCGGCGGGTCACGGGCGAAACACGGTGGACAGGCCTGCCAAGGTGGATCCGTGACCGGTTTCAAGATCCCGCCCAAGTTCCTCGACCGCGCCGCCGAGCTCGGCCCCGGAGCCGCCGAATGGCTCGACTCCCTCCCGTTCCTCGCCGAGAAGTACACCGCCAAGTGGCAACTCGAGTACGACGGCGAGGCCATGCACGGCTTCGTCGGCGTCGCCCAGCCCGTGCGCCGCGCGGACGGCTCCCCCGCGATCCTCAAACTCGGCTGGCCGCACGAGGAATCCGACGACGAACCGCTCGCACTGTCCACTTGGGCCGGTCAGGGCGCGGTCTTGATGTACGACAACGTGGCCGAGGACGGTGTGCTGCTCCTGGAGCGGCTCGACGCCACCCGGTCGCTCGAAACCGAGCCGATCCGGCAGGCCGTCGAGACGGTCGGCGCGCTGGCTCGGCGGCTGGCCGTCCCCGCTCCCTCGGCGTTGCAGCGATCTCTTCGCGAGGAAGCCGCGGAGCTGGTCACCGAACTGCCGGAGACCTGGAGTGAACTGGGCGAGCCGTTCGAGCGCAAGTACATCGACGCGGCCGTGGAGATCTGCGTGAACCTCGGTCCGGAAGCCGGTGAGCTGATGGTGAACGAGGACCTGCACTTCGAGAACGTCCTCGCCGGCGAACGCGAGCCGTGGCTGGTGATCGACCCGAAGCCGCTTTCGGGTGACCTGGAGTTCGGCGCGATCTCGATTCTCTGGAACCGCGCGAAAGAGTCCACAATGGACGACAAGATCGAGTGGTTCAGCGCCGCCGCCGGAGTCGACGCCGAACGCGCGCGGGCGTGGACACTCGTGCGCGCGGTGCAGAACTGGGCCTGGTTGTACGAGGACCTCGCCGAGGGTGCCTCACGCGAGAGCCTCGCCGAAGACCCGGCCTACGCC
Source organism: Amycolatopsis thailandensis (assembly GCF_042723255.1). NCBI lineage: Bacteria > Bacillati > Actinomycetota > Actinomycetes > Pseudonocardiales > Pseudonocardiaceae > Amycolatopsis > Amycolatopsis thailandensis. Next base: position 25,769 of record NZ_JBHXJK010000089.1, on the reverse strand, counting down.
GCCGTCCCCGAAATCGCCGCGTGGGCATTGCGGTGATCACACGAATCGTCTCGGGCCCCGGGAGCCGATAGCCTTCGGGCATGGCAGCCGTGAACAGGGTATTCGCAGCTCAGCTGGCCGGTTTGCCGGTTTTCGGACCCGATGGCGAATCGATCGGCAAGGTCCGCGACCTGGTCGCGGGCCTGCGCCTCGACCAGCAACCGCCGCGGATCCTGGGCATCGTGGTCGAGCTGACGACGAGGCGCCGCGTGTTCGTGCCGATGTTGCGCGTGACGTCGATCGAGCCCAGCGCGGTCACGCTCGCCACCGGATCGGTGAACATGCGGCGCTTCCATCAGCGGCCCAACGAGGTGCTGGTGGTCGGGCAGCTGTTCGACGCGTACGCCACGCTCGCGGGTTCCGACACCCGGGTCACCGTCGTCGACGCCGGCATGGAGCCGACGCGGACACGGGACTGGGTGCTCGCGAAACTCGCGATCCGCGAACGGTCGAGCAGGCTCGGCCTCGGCAGGCGCCGGTCGGCGATGCAGGTGCTGCCCTGGTCGGAGGTGTCCGGGCTCGGGCTCACCGACCTGACCGGCCAGACCCAGGGCGCGGCGCAGCTGCTGATGCTGTTCGACACCATGCGCCCGGCCGACGTCGCCGCCACGGTCCGTGACCTGCCGCTGAAGCGGCGGCACGAAGTCGCCGACGCGATGGACGACGAGCACCTCGCCGACGTCATCGAGGAACTGCCCGAGGACGACCAGAAGGAACTGCTGTCCTACCTCGCCGAGGAACGGGCCGCCGACATCCTCGAGGCGATGGACCCCGACGACGCCGCCGACCTGCTGGCCGAGCTGGCGCCCGCCGAGCAGAACCGGTTCCTGGAGCTGATGGAACCCGAGGAGTCGGCGCCGGTGAAACGGCTGCTGGAGTACTCCTCCGACACCGCGGGCGGTCTGATGACGCCCGAGCCGGTGGTGCTGACGCCGGACGCCACGATCGCGGAGGCGCTCGCGCACATCCGCAACGCGGACCTCCCGGTGGCGCTGGCGAGCATGGTGTTCGTCTGCCGTCCGCCGACGGAGACGCCGACAGGGCGCTTCGTCGGCGTCGTCCACTTCCAGCGGCTGCTGCGAGAACCGCCCGCGGAGATGGTGGCGAGCGCCGTCGACTCGCAGTTGCCAGCACTGCGGCCGAACGCCACCTTGTCCGAGGTCACCCGCTATTTCGCCGCCTACAACCTCACCTGCGGGCCGGTGGTGGACACCGAGGACCACCTGCTCGGCGCGGTCACCGTCGACGACGTGCTCGACCACCTGCTCCCGGAGGACTGGCGCGAAACCGGCCTGCACGACATCACCGGCGAGATCACCGAAGACACCGAGGAGGCCGAACGTGCCTGAACTGACATCCGGGCGGCGGCTCGACCAGCCCCGCGGCCAGAGCCGGTTCAGGCTGAACATCGACCCAGACTCGTTCGGCCGGTTCACCGAACGGATCGCGCGGTTCCTCGGCACCGGCAAGTACCTGTTCTGGCAGACGCTGATCGTCATCGTCTGGATCGTGCTGAACCTGGTCGCGGTCTCGCTGCAGTGGGACCCGTACCCGTTCATCCTGCTGAACCTGGCGTTCTCGACGCAGGCCGCGTACGCCGCGCCGCTCATCCTGCTGGCGCAAAACCGGCAGGACGACCGCGACCGCGTCTCGCTGGACGAAGACCGGAACCGCGCCGCGCAGACGAAGGCGGACACCGAATACCTCGCGCGGGAGCTGGCGTCGCTGCGGATCGCGCTCGGCGAGGTCGCCACGCGGGACTTCCTGCGGGGTGAGCTCGACAGGCTCCGAGAGGATCTTGACGTCAAGCCGCGCAAGGCCAAACCCGACCGCACGCCTACCGGTACGTAACATGGACGCTGTGACCAGTACGCAGCAACTCCCCAGCGTCGACGATGTCCGCACCGCGCTGAAGGCCGTGTACGACCCGGAGATCAAGAAACCGATCACCGAACTCGGCATGGTCAAGGACGTGGAGGTCGGCTCGGACGGTGTGGTCGTCGTCGGGATCTACCTGACGGTCGCCGGCTGCCCGCTGAAGGCGACGCTGACCAACGACACCACCGAAGCCGTCAAGAAGCTCCCCGGCGTCAGCGACGTCCGGGTCGAGCTCGACGTGATGAGCGACGAGCAGCGCACCGAGCTGCGAAAATCCCTGCGCGGTGACGCCGCGGAGCCGGTGATCCCGTTCGCTCAGCCCGGCTCGCTGACGCGCGTCTACTGCGTCGCGTCGGGCAAGGGCGGCGTCGGCAAATCGTCGGTGACGGTGAACCTCGCGGCCGCGATGGCCGAACGCGGACTTTCCGTCGGCGTGGTCGACGCGGACATCTACGGGCACTCGGTGCCGCGGATGCTCGGCACGCGGGAGAAGCCGACCAAGGTCGACACCATGATCATGCCGCCGCAGGCGCACGGCGTGAAGGTCATCTCGATCGGCATGTTCACCCCGGGCAACACCCCCGTGGTGTGGCGCGGGCCGATGCTGCACCGCGCGCTGCAGCAGTTCCTCGCCGACGTGTTCTGGGGCGACCTCGACATCCTGCTGCTGGACCTGCCGCCGGGCACCGGTGACATCGCGATCTCGGTGGCGCAGCTCATCCCGAACGCGGAGATCCTGGTCGTCACCACCCCACAGCAGGCGGCCGCCGAGGTGGCCGAGCGCGCGGGCGCGATCGCGCTGCAGACGCGGCAGCGGGTCGCGGGGGTCATCGAGAACATGTCGTGGCTGGAGACGCCCGACGGGCAGAAGATGGAGATCTTCGGCGCCGGTGGCGGGCAGTCCGTGGCGGACTCGCTGTCGAAGTCGGTCGGCTCGACCGTGCCGCTGCTCGGGCAGGTCCCGATGGACCCGCGCGTGGTCTCCAACGGCGACTCGGGCACGCCGATCGTGCTGGCCGAGCCGGACGCCCCGGCGTCGCTGGTGCTCAAGGAGGCGGCGAAGAAGCTGACCGTCCGGGCGCGCGGGCTGGCCGGGATGATGCTGAACGTCACCCCTGCGGGCCGCTGACCCCGCCCCCTCCTCATGCATTTAGTCCTCTGGATGCGGTACTTGCACGCGCAAGGATCGCATTCAGAGGACTAAATGCATGAGGTCGAAAGCCTGGGTCAGGTGGCGTCAGGGTCGATCGGGGGACGTTCACCCGGCTTCAGCGGCTCGGGCTGCGAAGCCGTCGCCGGGTAGCCGTTGGGCTTCGACGTCCCGTTGGCACCGTTCGCGCCATTGGAACCGTTGGCACCATTGGTGCCGTTGACGTTGTTGAGCCCCAGCGGATCCGTGTCACCGTCGAACAGGTGCTGGGTCACGACCCGCTTCGGGTCGAAGTTCCGCAGGCCTCGCAGGTCCTCCAGCGGCTTGCGCAGCTGGTCGAACTCCGGGCCCATCTCCTCGCGCAGTTGCGTCTTGGCCCCGGTCGCGAAGTCGCGGACCTTGCGGACGCTCTTCGCGACCCAGGCCGCCGCTTCGGGCAGCCTTTCCGGACCGAGGATGAAAAGACCCGCGACGACGATGATGAGGATCTCTCCCCAGCCGACACTCTCGAACACCCGTGTGAACCTCCGCCTCGGCGTCTTCCCGTTCAGGGTACCCGCACGGACTCGCTAGTCCGAGGCCAGTTTCACGTCCACCATCAGTGAAGACCCATCCCGGACAAGGCGGACAGGGACCACTTCGCCGACTTCGCGCGCGCGGACCGCGACGAGCAGTTCCGCCGAGTCGCGCACGAGCCGACCTGCGACTTCGGTGATCACGTCGCCTTCCTTGATCCCGGCCGACGCGGCGGGGCCGCCGGGGGCGACGTTGCGCACCTGCGCGCCCATGGTGCTGGAGCCCGCGACGGTGGACGAAGCGTTGATGCCGATGTCGGGGTGGACGACCTTGCCGTCCTTGATCAGTGTTTTCGCGATCTTCACCGCGTAGTCACTGGGGATGGCGAAGCCGATGCCGATGCTGCCGCCCTCCGCGCTGGACGAGCGGATCGCCGAGTTGATCCCGACCAGCGCGCCGGTCGCGTCGACGAGCGCGCCGCCCGAGTTGCCGTGGTTGATCGCGGCGTCGGTCTGGATGGCCTCGTAGATGACCGGTGCGCTGCCGCCGTCGCCGCCCGCGGTCACCGGGCGGTTGAGCGCGCTCACGATGCCGGCGGTGACCGAGTTCTGCAGCGCCAGCGGCGAGCCGACGGCGATCACCGAGTCGCCGACGGCGAGGTCGGCCGACTTCCCGACCTGGAGCGCGGTCAGGTTCTTGACGTCGACCTTGACCACGGCCAGGTCGGTCTTGGCGTCAGCGCCGACGACCTTCGCCTCGACGCGCTTGCCGTCGAAGAACACGGCGGTGACCTTGGTGGCCGAGTCGGTCGTCGCGGCGGAGATCACGTGCTCGTTGGTGAGCACGTAGCCCTGGTTGTCGATGACGACGCCGGAGCCCTGCTGACCGGCGTCCGCGCCGGGCTTGAACACTTCGAGCGAGACCACCGCGGGCGCCACCCGGTGGGCGATGTCCGCGATCGAGCCCGCCGGACGCTCCTTGGCCGCGTCGGCCTCGGAGATACTGGCCTGACCGGTCAGTTCGGTGCCGGTGTCGGCGAACCACCAGCCGATCAGCCCGCCCGCCGCACCGATGACCAGCGCGACGGCGGCGAGCATCGCCAGCGCCTTCGTCTGCACACGCCGCCCGAAGAGAACCTCGGGAAGGCTCAGCAGCGCACCTTGCGGGCGCTTCGCGTCCTTCTCCTCGTCCGAGTCCTGCTGCACGGCGGGTCCGGCGAGCACCGCGCCGGAGCCGGGATCGCGCCACGGGTCCGAGGTCGTGGTCCAGAGCGGACCGTCGGCGCTGTCCGCGGCCGGTTCGGATCCGTTGGTCCCGTGCGGCCGCTCAAGCACGACACCTTCGGCGCCCGGCGGGCGGCGGAAGGCCTCGGCGAGCGATTCCGGTGTCGGCGGCGCCAGGTTCAGGTTCGACGCGGCCTGACCGTTCGAACCGGGCTGGTACACCCTGTCGAAGGCGCCGTCGACGCCGCGCGGCCTGCCGAACGTGGCCGCCTGCGCCGGATCGACGGCGGGCCGGGCCAGCGGGCGCGGCGCCAGCCGATCGCCCGCCGGTTCACCAGGCTGCTGCGGATTCGCGTTCGGCTGCTCGGTCATCATTCCCCGGGGCTGAGATCAGGTTGGCCGACGCGAGAGTACGCCAAGCCTCGACCTGGATTCTGCCGTGACCACGGTGAAGTGCGCGTTGATTCCCCGGAACGGCCAAGAAATGTGACACTTCAAGACAGCATGTCTCACTTGTGGCACTCTGACGGCCATGTCGGAGAACCCGGGGGCTCCTTTCCCGCCCCAGAACGCCCCTCACCAGCAATGGCCGCAGCAGCAGTGGCCCCAACAGCAGCAAGGCCGGCCACAGCAGCCGCCCAAGAAGAAGGGCTTGTCCACCAAGGTGAAGGTGCTGCTGCTGGTCGCCGCGCTCGTCGTGGTCGGCGGCGGGCTCGGCCTGATCTTCGTCATGAAGGCGGTCTCCGGCCCGGAGAAGCAGGCGGGGAAGCTGACCGAGGGCGACTGCGTCGTGCTGACCGGATCCGGCAAGGAGGCCGACGCGGTCAAGACGCCATGCGATTCGCCTCAAGCTCCGTACGCGGTGAGCCTCACCGGCAAGAACAAGGGCGATTGGGACTGCAAAGAGGGCTTCTACAAGTACGCCGTCCCGACGCCGCTGCGCGGGGAGGGCGTGGCCCTGTGCCTGGCGATCAACGCCAAGGTCGGATTGTGCTTCGACGACATCGCGAGCAAGACCCCGCCGCCGCTGAAGGACTGCGGCTCGGCGCGACTGAGGATCAGCGAAGTCTTCCCGCAGATAAGCGTGGTGAACAGTCCGTGCCAGGAAGGCACGGCTGAAGTCATCTCCTACGCCAGCTACGGGACTTCGAAGTTCAAAAGCGCGACGATCTGCTTCGTCAAACCCTGACGAAGCGGGTCAGCGTGCCGACACGGGCACGGGCACGCTCGACGTGCTCGGGCTCGTGGTCGTGCTCGGCGCGGGGCCGCGCGGCGATTCCGGCTTGGCGCCGCCCAGTTGCGCGGGCAGCAGACCGGCGTTGACGCCCTGCGGCGGCACTAAACCCGTGTTCGGCTGCTCTTCGCTGCCGTCACCCGAGGTCGCGACCAGGGCCAAGGCGCTCAGCACCAGACCCGAAACGACGACTCCGGCGCCCTGCGCGTACTTCCGCCGGGCGAGACCGAACCGCCCGCCGCCAAGGACGTTCGGCGACTGGCCCAGCGGCGTCGATGATCCCAACGGCGCTGTGCCTCCCAGAACCCCGTTGCCGGTCAGTACGCCGGTGTCGCGGAGGCCGGCGACCCTGTCCGGCCGCTGGATGGCCACGAGCTGGCCGTCCGCTGTCATCGCCAGGTTGTCCGGTGTGCCGGGGAGTTCGGTGTTCTGCGGGATGGAGCACAGGCTGGCCAGGAATCCCGCCGACATCGACGGGGCTCCCGCCTGCTTCACGGCCGCGACGGCCTGGCGCTGCGCGGCGACCTCGCCCGCGCAGGACTGGCAGCGGGCGATGTGCGCCGAGGCGCGATCCTGGGCGCCGAGAGTCAGCTCTCCGTCCACGAAGGCGACGATGGCGTCCGGAAGCAGATGCGACTCGGGGAGTCCCCAGCCTCGCGGTGCGGTCATACCCCCACCTTCGCAGATTCACGCGCCTCGGCGCGACGACGCTCCAAAGAAGCGCGAAGCGCCTGGCGGCCACGGTGGATCCGGCTGCGCACGGTGCCGAGTTTGACACCGAGAGTGGCACCGATCTCCTCGTACGAGAGGCCTTCGACGTCGCACAGCACGACGGCGGCGCGGAACTCGGGCGGCAGCTCGTCGAGCGCGGCCTGCAGGTCCGGGTCGAGGTGCGTATCCGAGTAGACCTGCTCGGGGCTCGGGTCGTCGCCGACGATGCGATCGGTGTCCTCGGGGAGGCCTTCCATCCGCACGCGCGAGCGGCGGCGGGCCATGTCGAGGAAGAGGTTCGTGGTGATGCGGTGCAGCCAGCCCTCGAACGTGCCGGGCTTGTAGGACGCGAGGGAGCGAAAGACCCGGATGAAGGTCTCCTGCGTCAGGTCCTCGGCGTCGTGGGCGTTACCGGTCAGGCGGTACGCCAGCCGGTACACGCGGTCGGCGTGCTCACGCACGACCTCGTCCCACGAGGGCGGCGTCCATGCGGCCTCGTCCACCGTCACCGGTGTGACCTGGTCCGCGTGCTGGTCCTGCATCGTGTCCTGCATCGGGGAAGTAGGCACCTCCATCAGCGTCTTCTCCCAACTACTCCACCCAACGCGGGCGATGTGCACGGTGTTCCCGTTGTCGAGGACCAGTCTGTCCGGCCTGCTTATGTTTCTAGTGAGACTGGACTGAGAAGAGGCTGAGAAGTCGGTACCAGGGAGTCTTCGCTCTTTTGACGATAGGCAGCGCTAACCTCCGCGTGTGAATTCCGGGACGCATGCGGGCTCGGCTGCCGAGGCCGCCGACGCCGACCTCGTCGACGGGTACCTCCCCGACGACGAGGTACTGGCCACCGCGCGGGCGCGGTCGGCCGATCTGGGATGCGGTCCGCTGAGCGCGGGCGCGGGCGCGACCCTGCGTTTTCTCGCCACGACGCTGCGGGCGAAAGCCGTGGTCGAGGTCGGGACCGGGGCAGGGGTGAGCGGGTTGTGCCTGCTCAGGGGCATGGTCGACGACGGGATCCTCACCTCGATCGACATCGAGCCCGAGTACCACCGGGCGGCGCGGTCGGCGTTCCGCGAGGCCGGGTACCCGCCGGGACGGACCCGGCTGATCATGGGCCGTGCGCTCGACGTCCTCCCCCGGCTCACCCCCGGCGGCTACGACCTGGTGTTCGTCGATTCGGCTCCGATCGAGTATCCGAGTTGCTACGAGAAGGCCGTCGCGCTGCTGCGGCCCGGCGGAATACTGGCTTTTCACAACGTCTCGGGCACCAGGGTGACCGATCCCTCACGACGCGACCCGGACACGCTCGCGCTGCGCGAGGTCGCGCGAGCCTTCCGGGAGGACGAACGGCTGGTCCCGGCGCTGCTTCCGGTGGGCGGCGGGCTGCTGGTCGCCGCGATCGCGTAGCAAGGGACCTTTGCTATCGCCCGGCCTCAGAGGCGCTCTGTGAAGGCCTCCTTCCCTACTTTGAGGGTCAGGGTTCGGCAAGGGTCGCGTAAGCGGGTCGTGAGTGGCGTTTCGGGTTCTGGCGGACTCGTATTTGGCTACCCATTGGTGTGACCGGCGAGTGTGGAGGATTTGGGACGTTGAACGTCCCGGATCCTCCACGCTCGGTCTGGTTGGTGAGGGAGTCGAGGCAGTGCACGTCCTGGGTCTGTCGTCGGTGGGGCCCTGTTTCGTCGTGGTGCTGGATGATGGCGTGGTCGCCAGGGCGACCCCACGATGTAGGAATTGGGACGTTCAACGTCCCAATTCCTACATTGTCGCGCCCTGGCAGCCGCTGAACCACCACTCTCGCCCAGTTCAAGCGTGGGTAGGTAAATACCGGCCCGGTTCTAACCCGAAACGCCACTCACGACCACCCGGACCGACCTGGCGAGGGAGGTGTCGGGATCGCGCGGTCCGGCGGCCGGGGGGGGCGTTCAGTGGGCTCAGTGCGCCGTGTTGCGAAAGCCACTTTCGCAACCTTCAACGTTGCGAAAGTGGCTTTCACAACCTCCCTGACCAGCGAAGAGGCAACTTCGCCGAGCCCCTGACCCTGAAGGTAGGGAAGGAGGCCTTCACGGACTTGGGGACCACCGCGACCACGGCCACCGCGGCGAGGGCCAGCCAGCCGGCGGTGAGCACGATCAGCCAGGTCCAGCCGGAGTGCCCGTAGACGGTCGCGCCGACGGCGCCACCGATGCTGCTGCCGAGGTAGTACGAAAGCGTGTAGAGGCCGCCCACCTGGCCTCGGGCGTTCTCGGGCGCCTCCGCGGCGGCCCAGCCGTTCGCGACGGCGTGCGCGGCGAAGAACCCGCCGGTCAGCACCACGAAACCGGCGACGACCAGGGGCAGCGAGTCGGAGAGTGTAAGCGCGGCGCCGGCGATCGTGAGCAGCAAGGCGCCGGTGAGCGACCCGCGACGGCCGAACCGGCCGACGAGCTTGCCCGCGGTCGCGGACGAGACCGAGCCCATCGCGTAGGCGAGGAAGACGAGCGACGCGATCGCGGGCGAGAGGTTCAGCGGCTCCCCGGTCAGGCGGAAGCCGGCGGCGTTGTACAGCGCGACGAACGAACCCATCGCCAGCAGCGCGACCGAGTACTGGACCAGCAGGACCGGCTTCCGGACCGCGGCGCCGAGGCCCGCCAGCACCGCCCGTCCTTGCTCGCGAAGCCGCTCTGACCTGGGCCGATCCGCGGAAGTGACAGCAAAGGTCCCTTGCTCCCCCGGCGGCAGGGCCAGCACCGTGACCACCGCGCACACCAGGCCGATCACCGCGACCACGAGCAGCGCGCCGTGGTACCCGAACGGACCGGCGGTGAACCCGGCCGCGAGCCGCCCGATCATGCCGCCGACGGTGTTCCCGGCGATCATCGCGCCCACCGCCGCCGCGAGCCCGGCCTTGCCGAGCCGTTCCGCGAGGTAGGCCGCGGCCACTCCGGGGAACCCCGCGATGGCGACCCCTTGCAGCGCCCGCAGCACCAGCAGCGCCGGATAGCTGGGCGCCAGCGGCAGCAGGAAACCGAACACGACCGACGTGACCACCGAAGCGACGATCACCGGACGCCGTCCCACGACCTCCGAAAGCGCCGCGATCGGCAGCACGGCGATCGCGAGCGCGCCGGTCGCGACGCTCACCGCCAGCGAAGCGCCACCGGGATCGAGGTGGTACTGCCCGGCCAGCTGCGGCAGCACCGGCTGCGGCGCGTAGAGCAGGGCGAACGAGGAGATCCCGGCCGCGGCGACGGCGATCGTCACCCGGCGGGTGGTTCCGGTGGCAGACACGATCCTGAAGCTAAGCCTGGCTAAACGATACGTCTAATACGATTATCTGCCACAATCGATACCGTGCTGAATGAAAGGATGACCGCCCAGCTAGCCCCCCAGCTCGCGCTGCTCACCGCACTGCGCCGCACGACGAACGTCACACGCGCGGCCGAACTGCTCGGCGTCCCGCAGCCCACGGTAAGCCGCCGGATCTCGGCGCTCGGCGAGGCCCTCGGCGCCCCGCTGACGGTCCCCGACGGCCGCGGCATCCGGCTCACCCGAGCCGCCGAGCTGCTGGCCGACGCCGCCGAACGCGCCCTCGCCGACGTCGACGCCGGAGTCCGCCAGGCCCGCGAAGAGGTCGACCCGGAATCCGGGCACATCGTCCTCGGCTTCCTGCACCTGCTCGGCCGGTCGCTGGTCCCCACCCTGCTCCGCGGTTACCGCGCGGACCATCCGGGAGTCCGCTTCACGCTGGTCCAGGGCTCACGACAGGACATGGTCGACAGGCTGACCAGCGGCGAGCTCGACCTCGCGCTGCTCGCCCCCGCCCCCGTCGACGATCCGCTGCTCGACACGGCCGTGCTCTCCGAGCAGGAGATCTTCCTCTCCGTTCCGACGTCGCACCGCCTCGCCGACCGGCCGAGCGCCGCCATCGAAGACCTCAAGGACGAGGAATTCGTCCTGCTCGAAACCGGCTACGGCCTCCGCACCATCACCGACGAGCTGTGCGCCGCGGCCGGCTTCCAGCCGAAGATCGCCTTCGAAGGCCAGGAGTCCGACACGGTCCGCGGGCTGGTCGCGGCCGGGCTCGGGGTGGCGCTGCTCCCCCGGTTCGAACCCGGCAGCCCGGCGGGCGTCGCCGAAGTCCCGCTGGTGCCGCCGGTGGGGCGGACCATCGGGCTGGCGTGGCGCAAGGACGTCGTCCTGCCACCCGCCGTCATGCGGTTCCGGGAGCGGGTCCGCGCGCAGCGGACGTGACGATCGTCAAGGGCGATCCCTGACGATGGTGCAAGGCGGCGCGGCTGTCGGTTTCGCTAACTTAGGGTGAATGTACGACGACATCGTGGAGATGGCGGGCGAGAGCCCCAGCTGGCTTCAGGCCTCAGGCGTCCTGTTCACCGACGCGGGCATGCTGATCTTCGCCGCCCTGATGGTCTGGGTCGTCTGGCGGGCCCGCACCTCGCCGACCAGGCTCGCGGTGTCGCTGCTGGTACCTGCCGCCGCGGCGATCGCGTACGTGATCAGCGAAGGGGCGAAGAGCGTGATCCGCGAGGACCGGCCGTGCCGGGGCCTCGTCACCCTCGTCGACTGCCCGGCGGTCGGCGACTGGTCCTTCCCGAGCAACCACTCCACGGTCGCCGCGGCGGCCGCCGTCGGACTCGCGCTCGCCTGGAGACGGCTCGCGCCGTGGGTACTCCCGGGCGCCCTGCTGATGGGCTTCTCCCGGGTTTTCGTCGGCGCGCACTACCCGCACGACGTGCTCGCCGGGCTCGTCCTCGGCTCCGTGACGGCGTGGCTCGTGTTCCGCTATCTGAGCGGCCCCGCGACCAGGATCGCCCGCCGTCTCACCGCGCATGCCGGCGACGCGCCGACCCAGCCCATGCCGAGGGTGCGCCCGCGCGGCGACAGCAAAGGTCCCTTGCTACCGCCGCGCAGGTAAACCGCAGGTCAGATGTAGGAAGCGACCAGCTCGACCAGCGTCCGCGCGGCGAAACCGGTGGCTCCAGGCACGACGTCGGCGTAAGTCTTGTCGGCTCGTGCCGGGCCTGCGATGTCGAGATGCGCCCACGGCACGTCGCCGACGAACTCCCGCAGGAACAGTGCCGCGACGATCCCGCCGGGACCGCCCGGCGCCTGCCGGATGTCGCCGAGCGAACCCTGCACGGTCTCGGCCAGGTCCTCCAGCAGCGGCATCCGCCACCACGCCTCGCCGACCCGCTCGCCCGCCTTCGTGACCCGCTCCGCGAGCACGTCGTCGGTGGCGAACACGCCGCCGGTCCGGACGCCGAGCGACACCTTCATGGCGCCGGTCAGCGTCGCCGCGTCGATCACGGCGTCCGGCTTGTGCTTCTTGATGCCGTAGGCGAGCGCGTCGGCCAGGACCATGCGGCCTTCGGCGTCGGTGTTGCCCACCTCGGTCGTCTTGCCGCCGTAGTGCCGGACGATGTCGCCGGGCCGGTACGACGAACCGGACACGTGGTTCTCGGCGGCGGGCACCAGCCCGGTCACCTTGACCGGCAGGCGCAGCGCGGCGATCGCGCGGACGGCGGCGATGATCGCCGCGCCGCCGGCCATGTCGGTGCGCATGAGGTGCATGCCGTCGGCGGGTTTGATCGAAAGCCCGCCGGTGTCGAAGGTGATGCCCTTGCCGACCAGCAGCAGATGCGTCGCCGCCCCGCGCGGCCGGTACTCCAGCTCGATCAGCCGCGGCGGCGCGGCCGAGCCGCCACCGACGGCGAGGACGCCGCCGAAGCCCTGCTCGGCCAGCCACTTCTCGTCCCGGACCGTCACGTTCAGGTTCGGGATGCCGCCGGACGCGCGCGCGGCCGTGTCGGCGAGCCAGGCGGGGGTCTTGACGTTCGACGGCGTGTTCGCCAGGTCGCGTGCGAAAGAGGCGGCCGCGGCGAGCTCGCGGACCCACTCCAGCGCCTTGTCGTACGCGGGCACGGCGCGTTCGTGACGTGTGAGCAACCGCACGGTCCGCAGGCTCGGCTTCGGCTCCTCGGCCGTCACCGTGAACCGGTAGCCGCCGAGCAGCAGTCCGAACGCGAGTTCTTCGAGGTGTTCGGCGCCCGCGTCCTCGGGCAGCTCGACGGCGAAGCCGCGGAACGCCTTCCGGCCCGCTTTGACGTCTTCTTCCAGCGCCGCCGAAACGACGCGGACCAGCGCGGCACCGGCCTTGCGGTACTGCCGCGGTTCGCCGTCTCCGACGCCTGCCAGCCAGCGGGTAGCGCCGGTCGGCACGGTCTGCACGTCACCGGCCTTGCCGGAGGGCCGCACGCCGCCGATCTCCGCGAGTCCGGCGTCACCGTCCTCTTCGGACGGCGCCGCGATCAGCGTGGCCAGCGGCGTACCGCGCCGCAGGTCGTCCGAGACCTCGAGTTCGAGCAGCTTCCCCGGAACGGGGGGTAGCGGGTTACGCACAGTGAGCGACCTCCGGGCACAGATGAACCGCGACCCCGGCCTCCGAAGGGAGACCGGGGTGCGGGTGGTTGAACGTTGGTGCGGTCCGGCTCAGCCGGTGACCTCCTGCAAGGCCGCGCCGAGATCCTTCGCTTCTTCCGCGGAGAGTTCGACGACGAGACGCCCACCACCTTCCAGTGGTACGCGCATCACGAGGCCCCGCCCCTCCTTAGTCACTTCGAGGGGACCATCTCCGGTCCGGGGCTTCATGGCCGCCATAGCGTGCTCCCTCCGTCTCAACCGGCGCGCCCGGGTCGCGCTCGTCAAAGCCAGCCGGGTCTACTGTCCATTGTCCCTCATCAGCGGCCGAGCGCGAACGCGGACCGATCTTTTGCCGCCGTATCGGTGCTGGTATGCGGCTCGCGAGGCTGAAAGACTCAGTCTTGACCGCAGTTTCGCCGACTAGGAGATCCCGTGACCACATCCGACGTTCTGCTGACCGCCGACGCCGATGGCGTGCGCACCTTCACGCTGAACCGGCCGCAGGCGTACAACTCGCTGACCGTCGAACTCAAGGAACTGCTGCTGGCGGGCCTGACCGAGGCCGCGGCCGACGACAGTGTCCGCGCGGTCGTCCTGACCGGTTCGGGCAAGGCGTTCTGCGCCGGGCAGGATCTGAAGGAGCACGTCGGACTGCTTCAAGCGGGTGACCCGGCTCCGCTACACACGGTCAAGGAGCACTACAACCCGATCGTCAAGGCCATCGTCGGGATGCCGAAGCCGGTCATCGCCGCGGTGAACGGTCCGGCGGCCGGCGCGGGCGCCGCCTTCGCCTACGCGAGCGACCTCCGGATCGCGGCGACGTCGGCGAACTTCCTGATGGCGTTCGCGAACGTCGGCCTCGGCCCGGACTCGGGCGCGTCGTGGACGCTGCAGCGGCTGATCGGTCTCGGCCGCGCGGCCGAACTGATGCTGCTGGCGCGCACGGTCGACTCCGCCGAGGCGCTGACGCTGGGCCTGGTCGGCGAGGTCGTCCCGGACGAGGAACTGGCCGCCCGCGCGCAGAAGGTCGCCGCGAAGCTCGCGGCCGGTCCGACGGTGGCGTACGCGAAGATCAAGAACGTCCTGTCCGTCGCCGCCGAGTCCACGCTCGAAGAGGCACTGGACGCCGAGGACGCCGCGCAGTCCGCGCTGGGCGCGACCGCCGACCACACCGAAGCGGTGGAGGCGTTCGTGGGCAAGCGCAAGCCGACCTTCCAGGGCAAGTAGCCCTTCCCCGCAGCGTGAGATGAAGGACGCTTTCATAGCAAATTTTGCAATGAAAGCGTCTTTCATAGCGCTCTCGGGACCGGTACCCGACCGCCGCGGTTAGCGTCCCGCGGTGATCCCGCCCCACCTCAGGACGCAAGCCGCGGAGCACGACCTCGGCGAGTTCGTCCGCCGCTACCGACGCCGCCCAGGCGTCATCGGTACCTTCGTCGCCTTCGCCCCGCTCGTGGGCGCGCTGGTCCTGGGGATCCGGGAAAGCGACCCGACGACGACCCTGGGCATCCTGCTGTTCCTCTGGCCGCCGCTGTTCCTGACCTGGTGTGTCTCCACACGAAGGCGCCTCGACGGCGGCGTCTACCTCTTCACCGGCGGTTTCGCCGAGGCGCACGGCCGCGAAGTCCGGTACGCCGTCCCGTGGGCCCGAGTCCGCGAAGTGCGCTACAAGAGCGTCGAGCACTGGCTGAACTTCATTCCCGTCGCCTACGTCGCGAAGTGCATGATCACCTTGGACAACGGTGGGGTGATCGAGCTCGACGGCAGCTATCGATCCCTGGAACGACTGGCGCGAGACCTCGGAGCGCACTAAGCGGCCCGGAAGCAGTCCTTCACGTGGTCGTCGACCATCCCCGTCGCCTGCATCAGCGCGTAACACGTCGTCGGCCCCAGGAACACGAATCCGCGCTTCTTGAGTTCCTTCGCCATCGCCTTCGACTCGTCCGTGATCGCCGGGACGTCCGCCATCCGCCGCGGCCGCTTCTGCCGAGCCGGCGCGAACGACCACAGCAGCTCGTCCAGCGAACCGTCGAGTTCCGCGATCGCCCGCGCGTTGTTGATCGCCGCCAGGATCTTCGCCCGGTTCCGCACGATAGACGCGTCTTCCATGAGACGGGAAACGTCGTCGTCGGTGAAGACGGCGACCTTCTCCGGCAGGAAGCCGGCGAACGCCTTCCGGAACGACTCCCGCTTACGCAGGATCGTGATCCACGAAAGCCCGGACTGGAACGACTCCAGGCACAGGCGCTCGTACAGCTCTTCGTCGCCGTGGAGCGGGACGCCCCATTCGGTGTCGTGGTACTCGGCGTAGTCCGGGGCCGAGTTGCCCCACGAACACCGCTTGATCCCGTCCGCCCCCAGCAGACCCGCCTCAGCCAACCCGGTACCCCTCCGCGTACTTCACGAATTTCTGCAGGCTCAGCCGCAGTCCCAGTTCGAACCCCGGTTTCGCGACCGGCCAGCCGAGCCGTCCGACGACGCCGAACGGTGGCCGCAGATGCTCCGCCCAGACGAACGTCGACGCGTGCGGCCCCTTCTCGATCACCTGGAACACCCCGGTGCCCTGCACGATCTTGCCGAGATGCGTCACGACGCACCGCAGCGGTGGCTCCCAGGTGGTGATCTCCATGGTGTCGGTGAACCCGATCCCGGCGACGCCGGTGAAGGCCGACAGCTTCGAGCCCACGCTGCGCCCGTTGCCCTCCACGACCTTGACCTCGGTGCCGAGCATCCACTCGCCCTGACGTTCCCAGTCGGTCAGGGCGAGCCAAGCCGTCCCGGCCGGTACCGCGACGTCGACGGAGACGACGACATCGGTCACCTGGCGCCCTCGCGGTCGGCCTCCAGCTCGGCCACCTTGGCGCGCAGTTCCTCGATCTCGACGCCGAGCCGCCGCATCACCCAGTCCACTTCGGACATCTTGTAGCCGCGCAGCACCATTTGATAGCGGACGGCGTGGACGTCCTCGGCGGTGATGTCTTCGGCGGGCAGCCTGGTCGGCGAACTGCCGGGCGGCAGCGGGGCGAGCTCCTCACCCCTGCCGAACACCACGGCGGCCAGCAGAAACACCACCGCGGCCACCAGCAGCATGACTACGAGATAGATCAGGGCGGTCGTCACGCCACGATCGTGGCACACGAACGCCACGATCGTCGCGCCAGCAACGCGAGTCGCACGCTGAGCACCACCCAAAGCACCATCAGGATGCCGCAGGGGACCGACAGGAACAGTCTCGACGCGTCGATCAGGCCGGTGGCGATCACCAGCAGCGCCACCGAAAGCAGATTCAGCCCGACGGCCTCGCCGATCAGCACGCTGATGCTCTTGACCAGCTTGACGCCGTCCATCCGGCGGGAGAGCCAGCGCATGCAGACCAGCGCCAGCACCCCCAGCACCGGCACGATGAACACCGAACCGTGGGTGAACTGGGCGATGTACCGGTACCAGCCCGGGGTCGGCGCGAGCTGCGACCAATCGCCGAAGGTCCACTTGCGGGCGAGCTCCCAGGCGATCTGCATCATCGGCACGCCGAGGATGAGCTTCCAGAGCGTGCGCGTCCCGCTGTGCATCCCCAATTCGGCCTGATAGTCCCGGGCGATCAGGTGCACCGGCCCGAAGTCTTCGACGGCGCGGCGCTGCGCGTCGTGCTCGCTCCAGCCGCCCTCGCGGTAGGCGTCGGCGGCGTCGTTGAGCCCGTCCCGCGCTTCGCGCAGCAGATCCCGCTTCGCCGTCACGGGGCCGTCCAGCCGCGTGCGCAGCTCGCCGAGATAGGCCTCGATCACCGTCATGCCGTCGCTCTCCGACTCCGTGCGGCGACCGTGAGCCGCATGCTGAACAGGATCCACGTCGCGGACAGGAGCGCGCACGGCACGCTGACGATCAGGCGGGCGGGCTCCAGCAGCCCGGTCGCGCCGCCGTAGGTCGCGACCGCGAGCAGGTTCAGCCCCACTGCCCCGGCCAAGGACCACGAGACCACGCGAGCGGTGGACGGACCGCCCGGCCGCCGCGAAAGCAGCCGTGCCGCGATCAGCCCGGCGATCGCGATCATCGGGGACAGCGCGGCGAGGGTGTCGGCCGTGCCGATCGCGCGGAAGTACCAAGAAGGGGGCTGCCCGAGCCGCGACCAGTCGCCGGAGCTGAACACCCGCGCGAGATCCCAGCCGAGGATCAGCAGCGGCACCCCGACGATCAGCTCCCACAAGACGCGGATGTCGCGCCGCAGCCCCAGTTCCGCCTGGTAGTCACGGGCGATGAGGTCGGCCGGGCCGAAATCGGCGACGGCACGGGACTCGGCTTCCGCCTCGTCGAAGCCACCTGCGCGATAAGCCTCGGCCGCGTCGGTCAAACCGTCCTTCGCCTCGGTGAGCAGATCGGCCTTCGCCCCCGCAGACCCGCTCAGCCGCCTGTCCAGGTCGCCGATGTAGGCCTCGATGGCGTTCATGCGGCGATCAGGGTCCGCGACCGGAAAGCCGGCGCGAGCAGCCAGATACTGAACGCCGCCCAGCCGACCGCCAGTACGTTGCACGGCAGGCTCACGTTCAGCCTGGCCGGATCGAGGACCGACGTGCCCACCGTGAGCAGCAGCAGCGCCAGCAGGTTCGCGATCGCCGCGGCGCCCACCGTCCACCGCGTCACCTTCCCCAGGCGCACGCTGTCGAGCCTGCGCCCCAGCCGTCGGGTGCCGAAGAGCGCGACCGCGCCGATCACGGGCGAAACGACGACCAGGACACCGAAGAGTTCGATGACGGACACGTACCAGCCCGGGATCGGCTTCCCCGACCGACTCCAGTCGCCGTGGGTCCAGATCCGCGCCAGCTCCCAGCCCACCTGGATCAGCGGGACCCCGACGATGACCTTCCACAGGGTGCCGATGTCGGCGCGCAACGCCAGTTCCGCCTGGTACTCGCGGGCGATCACGGCGGCGGGGCCGAAGTCGGCGACGGCACGACGTTCGGCTTCCTTCTCGCCGGTACCACCCTCGCGATACGCCTCGGCCGCGTCGGTCAAACCGTCCCTGGCTTCGGTGAGCAGATCGGCCTTGGCCCCCGCCGACCCGCTCAACCGTCTGTCCAAGTCGCCGATGTAGGCCTCGATCGCGCTCATGCCGTGCTCCCCCCGAGGACACCGCCGATCACGGTGGTGAACTCCTGCCACTCCGCTCGTTCCGCCGCCAGCGCCTTCTGCCCGGAGCGGGTGAGCTTGTACGTACGACGTTTGCGGCCGGACACGACGTCCCATTCGCTGGCGAGGAACCCTGCGCGCTCCAACCGGCGAAGCGCCGGGTAGACGGTGCCCGTCGGCAGGTCGAGCGCACCGTCACTGCGGAGCTGGAGCGCCTCGATGATGGCGTACCCGTGGAGCTTCCGGCCGTCGAGGACGGCGAGGAGCAACGCGTCGAGGTGCCCGCGCAGGCTGTCGGCCTTCATAGATAGACAGTCTACACATCGCCGATCAACAGGGTAGTCAGGTCTTTCCACTGGTCACCTCAGGGAATTACCCCGAGATCGCCCCGATTTCATAGATTTTGTGCCTACATGTAGCCAGGCTACGTATACAGTGCATCGGCATGGACGCACTCCCGATCGCGAGACTCCAGTTCGCGACGACGACCTCGTTCCACTTCCTGTTCGTGCTGCTCACACTGGGGCTCGTGACACTCGTCGCGGTGATGCAGACACGCTCCGCGTTCGGCGGCAAGCCGGAACTCACGCGGATGACGCGCTTCTGGGGCAAGCTGTACGTGATCAATTACGCGCTGGGGATCGTCACCGGAATCGTGATGGAATTCCAGTTCGGACTGACCTGGACAGGCCTGTCCGCCGTCGCGGGCGACGTCTTCGGCGCCCCGCTGGCCATCGAGACACTCGTGGCGTTCTTCGCCGAATCGACCTTCCTCGGCTTGTGGATCTTCGGGTTCGGCAGGCTCAACAAGTGGGTCCACCTGGCGCTGATCTGGCTGGTGACACTGACCGCGTACGCCTCGGCACTGTTCATCATGGTGGCCAACTCGTTCCTGCAGAACCCCGTCGGCACCCATGTCGAGAACGGCGTGCTGAAGCTCGACGACTTCGGCGCGCTGTTCACCAACCCGGCGCTGGCGATGTCGCTGCCGCATGTGCTGAGCGCGGCGCTCATGACCGGCGGCTTCTTCGTGGTCGGCGTCAGCGCGTATCACTTCATCAAGCGCACCAAGGAGATCGAGTTCTTCCGGCGCTCGATGCGGGTCGGCGTGCTCACCTCGCTGGTGGGCAGCACGATGGTGATCGGCTTCGGCTTCGCGCAGTTCGGCCCGCTCGGGGAGTACCACCCCGGCAAGCTCGAAACGGCGGAACCGCTGGTCGACGCCCCGCTGGGGCTCATGATCCAGATCGGCTTCATCGCCTTCCTCGCCTCGAGCCTCGGCACGCTGCTGCTGTTCCGGAACTGGATCACCAAGGTGCGGCCGCTGCTGTACGTGATGGTGCTGGCGATCCCGCTGCCGTTCTTCGCCGCGATCTCCGGCTGGCTGGTACGGGAGATCGGCCGCCAGCCGTGGCTGATCCGCGGCCACCTGACCACGGCCGACGCCGTCGCGTCGATCCCGGCTGGGCAGATCCTGTTCTCCTTCATCGCTTTCACCCTGCTGTTCCTGGTACTCGCGATCGCCGACTGGGTGCTGATGTCGCGGGTCGCCAGACGCGGCCCGGAACCCGAAGAAGAGGCGACCACGCCTCGCGCCGAACTTCCCGTCCTGAGCGGAGTCTGACCCATGGTGATCCTCTGGTGGTGTGTGCTCGGTTTCCTGATCTCCGGCTATTTCGCGCTGGCCGGCTACGACTACGGCGTCGGGATGCTGCTCGGCAGGCTCAGCCGTGACGAGGCCGGACGACGGCGTGTGCTCGGCGCCTTCGGCCCGTTCTTCCTGGCCAACGAGGTCTGGCTGGTGGCCGCGGTCGGCGTCCTGTTCGGCGCTTTCCCGCATCTGGAAGGAAAAGTGTTCTCCGGGGCGTACCTTCCGGTCGTCGCCCTGCTGCTCGGGCTGGTCACGTTCACCGCGGCGGTGCAGTTGCGCAGCAGGCGGCCGGACGCCGGGCGCGGCGCCTGGACAGTGGGGATCACCGTCGGCGCGTGGGTGACGGCGGTGTCGTGGGGCGTGTTCCTCGGCAACCTCGTCCTCGGCCTCCCGCTCGACGCTTCCGGGAAACCCGCCGGTGACGTCCTCGCGGTGTTCAGTCCGTACGCGCTGCTCTGGGGCGCCGGGTTCGTCGCGCTGTTCGCCTTGCAGGGAGCAGCTTTCCTCGCCGTTCGAGCACCCGCCGAATTCACCGCCCGCGCGAACCGGATCGCCAAAGCACTCCTCGCTCCCGCGTTCGCGTTCCTTGTCGTGGCGGTCGCCTGGGGCGCCTTCGAGACCTCCGCGTCGTGGTCCGTGGTGCCGTCGATCGTGCTGGCGTTCGGCGCGTTGGGTGCGGCGTCGGCGGCGTTGCGCGCCGGGCGGCACAAGGCGGCGCTGATCGCCACGATGCTCCTGTCCGCGTCGCCGGTGCTGGCCGTCGGGACCCTGCGCCTGCCGGACGCGCTGACGTCCTCTGTGGACGATGGGTTCTCGTTGAGCCTGCCGGAAGCCGCCACCAGCACCGAGATGCTCGGCCTGCTCACCTTCGTCCTGCCGCCCGCGCTCGTGGCGATCGCCGCCGTGCAGTGGGTGACCTGGCGCAGGCACGACGGCCGGGTCGACCAGCGTTCGCTGCTGCACTTCTAGGAGCTCGTGATGCCTCCCCTTCCCGGACTGCGGCGCCACTTCGGTGTGCTGGGCGTCCTCGGAACACTGACCGCCGTGGCGATCCTCGTCCAGGCGGACGGTCTCGCGACGCTGCTCACCGGCGGCGGCGTGACCTGGACCCTCGCGGCCGCCATCGCGGTCCGCGTAGTGCTCACCGGCGTCCAGGGTTCCCTCGGTGGCCGGTTCGCGGCGACAGTGAAAGCCAAGCTTCGCAAGCGGCTCCTCGGTGCGGAAGCGGAAAATCCTGGCGAGGTCGCGACCTTGGTGACCAAGGGGATCGACGCGGGCGACGCCTACCTGACCGGCTACCTGCCGACGGTGGTGTTGTCCGCGATCGTCCCGGTCGCGGTGGTCGTCCGGCTGTTCGCCGCCGATCTGTCGTCGGCGCTGATCATCACCGCGACGCTGCCGTTGATCCCGGTGTTCGCCATCCTGGTCGGGCAGCACACCAAAGCGAAGACGGCGAAGCAGTGGCGGCTGCTTTCCCAGCTGGGCGGGCATTTCCTCGACGTCGTGCGCGGGCTGGGCACGCTCAAGGTGTTCGGCCGCGCCGCAGCCCAGGCGAAGACGGTGCGGGCGATGGCGGACGCGCATACGGACGCGACGATGCGCACGCTGCGGGTCGCGTTCCTGTCCGCGCTGGTGCTGGAACTGGTGGCGACGCTTTCGGTGGCGCTGGTCGCGGTGCCGATCGGTTTCCGCCTGATGGAAGGCGGAATGGTCGTGCACACCGCGGTGCTGGTGCTGCTGCTGGCGCCCGAAGCCTACCTCCCGTTGCGGGCGGCCGGGGCGAAGTTCCACGCCAGCGCGGAAGGCCTCGCCACCCTCCGGGAAGCGCTGAACGTCCACTCCGAGGACGCCGTGCGCGGTTCGCGGGTGGCCGGTCAGGGTGCGCCGAGGATCGTGCTGGAGAAGGTGACCGTCGCTTACGGCGACGAGACCGTCCTGTCCGAAGTGGACATGATGATCGAGGCCGGCGAGCATGTCGCGCTCGTCGGCCCCAGCGGCGCCGGGAAGAGCACGTTGCTGGCGGTCCTGCTGGGTTTCGTCACACCGACGTCCGGCCGAGTCCTCATCGACGGCGTCGACCTGCGCGAACTGGATCCGAGCCGATGGCGGGCCGGAGCGGCGTGGGTGCCGCAACGGCCGACGTTGTTCACCGGGACCGTCGAGGAGAACATCGCGATGGGCGGGGTGCCGGACGTCCAGGCGGCGGCCCGCGCGGCGGCGTTCGACGAGGTCGTGCGCGGGCTGCCCGGCGGCTACCGGACGCGGATCGGGGAACTGGGCGCCCCGCTGTCCGCCGGGCAGCGGCAACGGCTCGGCCTCGCCAGGGCGCTGGCCCGCACGGAGGCCGGTCTGGCGCTGCTGGACGAACCGACCGCCCGGCTCGACGCCGGGACCGAAGCGGCCGTCCTCGGCGCGACCCGCGAACTGCTCACCGGCCGGACCGCGGTGCTCGTGGCCCACCGGCCCGCGATGGCCGGATTGGCCACCCGCGTCCTCGAAGTCCGGGATGGCGCCGTGAGAGAAGGGGAACTGGTGTGAACGTCTGGGGTGTGTCCACAAAGGACGTCGTCCGGCTGGTCCGGGCCGGGCTGATCGCGGCCGGGGCGGAACTGGCCGGGCTCGCGCTGATGGCCACCGCCGCGTGGCTGCTGCTCAAGGCGGCCGAGCAGCCGCCGCTGGCTTCGCTCACGGTGGCGATCGTCGCCGTCCGGACGCTGGCGTTGCTGCGTGGCGGGCTGCGGTACGCGGAACGGCTCGCCGGGCACGAGGTCGTCCTGCGGTATCTCGGCGCCCTGCGGACCCGCGTGTACACGTCGTTGCTGCCGCACCGGGTTTCCCGGCACTCCGGCGGCGACCTCGTCACGCGCCTGGTGTCCGATGTGGACGCCGTGCAGGACGCGATCCTGCGCTGCCTGCTGCCCGCCGGTGTCGCCGCTTTCGTGGGCGCGGTGTCGACCGTGTTCGCACTCGTCGCCAGTCCCCTGGCAGGGCTCGTGTCAGCACTCGGGCTCGCCGTCGCGGGGATCGGGCTGCCATGGCTGTGCGTGCGGATCACCCGCGCGGCGGCGGAACAGAGCGCCCCGGCACGGGCCGACCTCGCCGAACGGTCGGTCGAGCTGATCACCGGACGCCGGGAGCTGATCGCGTACGGCGTCCACGAGTCCACTGTGGACGCCGCGCACGTCGCCGTCGACGCGCTCGCCGTCCGGGAGCGGGCGACGGCGAACCGGACCAGCCTGCTGACCGCGGCCGGGATGCTCGTCCAGCTGCTGACCTGCGTCACGATCGCTTTGGTCGCCGGAGTTTCGCCGCCGGTGACGGCGGCACTGGCGCTGGGGGCGCTGGCCGTGTTCGAACTGGTCCTCCCGCTGACCGCGGCCGCGCAGCGCTGGGTCGAGGTCCGGGCGTCGGCGGAGCGGGTGCGGGCGCTGCTGACCGAGCCGTCGCCCACGCGGGGAAACGCGGTGCCCGAGCCGGGGCATCTGCGACTGGAACGGGTCGGCGTTCACTTCGAAGGCCGGGCTCCGGCGCTAGAGGGCGTCGACCTCGACCTGCCGCCGGGCAAGCGCGTCGGGATCCTCGGGCCGAGCGGGGCCGGGAAGACGACGTTGCTGAACGTCCTGCTCGGTTCCGTGGCGCCGACGTCCGGCCGGGCTTCGCTCAATGGGCGCGCGCTCGACGAGTACGACCCGGCGCTGTTGCCGTCGGTGGTTTCCGGCGCGCTCGCGGACGCGCACGTCTTCCACACGACGGTCCGGGAGAATCTGCTGCTCGCGAAGCCCGGCGCTGCGGACGCCGAGCTGCTCTCGGCGTGCGAAACGGCAGGTTTCGACCTGCCTCTGGATCGCGAAGTCGGGTCCGACGGCGACGCGTTGTCAGGCGGGCAGCGCCAGCGGCTCATCCTTGCGAGAGCAGTGCTCTCGGCACCTCCGATCCTGGTGCTGGACGAACCCGTCGAGGGGCTGGACCCGGAGCACGGCGACGCCGTCCTGGCCGACGTTCTCGCGGCGGCTCGTGGCACCGTCGTCCTGGTGACCCATCGCGAGTCGCAGGTGGCGGGCTTCGACGAGGTCCTACGACTCGGTTAAGCCGCGGACTTCACGCATCGGCGGCCGGTCACTGACCGACACCTCGGCCACCTCGGGCAGCCATTCGTCCCCTACCTGCGCGAACTGGGTGAGCTGGGCCGGGTCGTCGGACTTGATGCCGCAGCGCGCGAGCGCCGTCCCGAGGATCTGGCGAGCCATCACGCCCAGCTGAAGCAGCGAGCGGTTGCGATGCTTGCGTACACCGAGGTTGACCTGCGCGAGCCCTTCGAGGCCGTAGCGCGCTTCGGCGTCGAGGATGAGCCCGATCTCGACGCCGTACCCGGCCGCGAAGGGCACTGACTCGAGGAACTCGCGCGTCGCGGCGTACTCGCCGCCCAGAGGCTGGATGAGCCCGGAGAGCGACGGACGCAGCGCCGAGAGGACCGGTCGCGCCAGCAGCTCGGTGACCCGGCCGCCGCCGCTGCTTTCCAGCCGCAGCGGCCGCCGGTAGAAGCCCTTGACCAGGTGGACGCCTTCTTCGCAGAGCAGGGGCCCGAGCAGGGTCGGCACGAACGCCGGATCCGGATCGACGAGGTCGGAGTCGAGGAACACGACGACGTCACCGGTCGTCGCGGCCAGCGACCGCCACAGCACCTCGCCCTTGCCCGGCACCGGCGGCAGCTCGGGAAGGACGTCCTCGCGGTGCACCACCCGCGCGCCGGCCCGCTCGGCGAGCTCGGCGGTCGCGTCGGTGGACCCGGAGTCCATCACGACCAGCTCGTCGACGACCGTGCCCAGCAACGGGCGGACCGTGCCGACGACCTCGGCGACGGTGTCCTCTTCGTCGAGTGCCGGTAGCACGACCGAAACCGTCCGGTCACCCTTCGCAGCGACGATGTCGTCGAGCGTCCAGCCGGGGTTCTGCCACGTGCGCCGCTCGAACCAACTCATGAGTAGTGATCGTGCCATGCTGGAGTCCGACACTCTGTCGATGGAGGAACCTTGCTACCGCTGCTCGTCCGATTCGTGCTGGGTCCGCTGGTCAGGGCGCTGTACCGCCCCGAGATCCGCGGCGTGGAGAACATCCCGGCCACCGGCCCGGTGCTGCTCGCGCCCAACCACCGGGCGGCACTGGACACCGGAGTGATCACTTTCACGGCGATGCGGCCGGTCAAATTCCTCGGCAAGGCGGAGTACTTCACCGGCCGCGGGCTCAAGGGCAAGATGATGGCCGGTTTCCTGGGCGGCCTCGGCTACGTCCCGGTCGAACGCGGCAACGCGCAGGCCGGTCTCGCCGCGCTGGAGGCGGCGCGGAAGGTGCTCGACGCGGGCGGCGCGTTCGCGATCTATCCCGAAGGCACCCGCTCGCTGGACGGGCGGCTGCACCGCGGCCACACCGGTGTCGCGGCCCTGGCACTGGCGACCGGCGCGAAGGTCGTCCCAGTCGCGCTTTCCGGCACCGAGAACCTCCAGCCCGCGGGGAAGCGGATCCCGCGGCGGGCGAAGATCACGGTCACCTACGGCGCGCCTTTGGATTTCTCGCGGTACGAGGGACAGGACTCCTCGCCGGCGATCCGGCGGTCGGTGACCGACGAGATCATGTACGCGATCCTGAAGCTTTCGGGGCAGGAGTACGTCGACTCGTACCATAAACGCCCTGATCAGAGCGCCGCCTGACGCCTCGCCGGCTGCTCAGGCGATAGCAAAGGTCCCTTGCTCCCCCTGCTGCCCGCACTCCCTGTAAGCGCGTGCAATGAAAGGCTCTTTCCTTGCAAAATTTGCAAGGAAAGAGCCTTTCATTGCA
>NZ_JBHXJK010000088.1:31433-37613 GCF_042723255.1 Amycolatopsis thailandensis | reverse complement strand
CCCCGGCTTCAGACCTTGATCAACGGAGGATCGGGGACGTTGAGTGTCCCGGATCTTCCGTTGATCAAGGTCGCGCCAGGCGCGACCCGGTGACAGACGAGGTGACGGGGGAAGATCCCGGACGCTCAACGTCCGGAATCCTCCCCCGTCGACCACCAGGATCCAGCGCCAGCCCCACCCGGCACCACAACGAAACAGAGCCCCATCGACGCCGAATCCGGACGTTCGCAGTCCCGGCTCCCCCACCAACCAGACCGAGCGTGGAAGATCCGGGACACTCAACGCCCCAAATCCTCCACACTCGCCAGCCACACCAGCGGGTCGTGAGTGACGTTTCGGGTTAGAGCGGACCGGTATTTACCTACCCACGCCTGAACTGGGCGAGAGTGGTGGTTCCGCGGCTGCCAGGGCGCGACGATGTGGGAATTGGACGTTGAACGTCCCAATTCCTTCATCGTGGGGTCGCCCCGGCTTCGGACCACCATCCAGCACCAACCCCACCAACCCCACCAACCAGACCGAGCGTGGAAGATCCGGGACACTCAACGCCCCAAATCCTCCACGCTCGCCAACGACACCACTGGGCAGGCAAAAACCGAGTCCGCCAGAACCTGAAACGCGACTCACGACCCGCTTACGCGACCTTGCCGAGACCCTGACCTTGAAGTGGCTTTCACAAACACCGCCGACCCGTCAGGCCGAGTAGCGGCGGTGAAGGCCTCGCGCTCTCGCTTCCCAGCCAGCGTTCGCCGCGCCCGGGGAAGGTGACACCGAAGGGCAACTCCGGGCTCGTCGTCAGTGTGCGGTGAGCCCGCCGTCGACGACGAACTCGGCTCCGGTGACGAACGAGGATTCGTCGCCGGCCAAGAAGAGCATCGCGGGAGCGATCTCGGCGGGACTGCCCGCGCGGCGCATGGGGGTGCGCCGGATGTCGGGTTGTTCGTCGCCCTGTTCGTCGAGCAGTTCTTGGATCATCGGGGTGGCGATGACGCCGGGGTGCACCGAGTTGACTCGGACTCCGTGGGTCGCGTATTCGACGGCGGCGGTCTTGGTCAGCAGGCGCACCGCTCCTTTGGACGCCTGGTAGGCGGCGGCCGCTCCGCTGCCCACCAGGCCGAGCACCGAGGAGGTGTTGATGACCGAGGCGTTGCCGGAGGCGCGCAGCAGGGGCATGGCGGCCTTCATCCCGAGCCAGGTGCCGGTCTGGTTGACCGCGATCACCCGGTCCCAGCCATCCTTTGTGGTCTCTTCGATACCGGGCCAGTCCACGACACCGGCGATGTTGACCAAGATGTCAAGGCGGCCGAAACGCCGCCGGGTCGACTCGATCGCCTCGCTCCAGTTCTCCGGCGAAGCGACGTCCAGCCGGGCCGCCAGCACGTCGGCGTCTTCGGCTTCCAGTGACGCAGCAAGGCCTTCCACCGCGTTCCGGTCGATGTCGGTGACGACCAGGCCGGCCCCTTCGCGGGCGAAAAGTTCCGCGGTGGCTCGTCCGATGCCGCCTGTCGCGCCGGTGATCAACGCGACCTTGCCGTCGAGGCGTCCGGGCATGATGTGCTCTTTTCGTTGTGGTTGCTGGTTTTCAGGCCGCGGTGTAGCCACCGTCGGCGGCGACGACCGCGCCGGTGATGAACCCGGACCGGGGCGAGGCCAGGAAACCGATCACCTCGGCGATCTCCTCGGGCTGCGCGACACGGCCCAAGGGGTGGGCGTCGCCGAAGGAACGCAAATACTCCCGGCTGTCCGGGCGGAAGTCGTCGAGCATGTCGGTCTCGATCACACCGGGGGCGACGACGTTGGCACGGATGCCATACGGGCCGCCTTCCAGCGCGAGCACCTTGGTCAGCTGCGCCAACGCTCCCTTGGACGCGCTGTAGGCCGCCGCCTCGGCCAGGCCGACCGTGCAGGCGAACGAGCCGACAGTGACGATCACGCCCCCGCCGCGTTCGCGCATCACCCGGAACGCCTCCCTGGCGTGCAGGAAGGTTCCGCGGGCGTTGACCGACATCAGTCCGTCCCAGTCGGCCGCGGTGGTCTCGGTGATCGGCTTGTTCACCGAGCGACCGGCGTTGGCGACCAGGATGTCCACGCCACCGAACCGCTCGATCGCCGCGGCCACCGACCGCACCGCGACGTCTTCCCTGGACACATCACCCACCAGAGTGGACACCCGGTCGAATCGGGTGGCGAGAGCATCCACCTCGGGGCGGAGGTCCGTGGCCAGTACTCGCGCGCCCCGGGCGTGCAGCCAGGCGACCGTGGCCGCGCCGACCCCGCGGGCGGCGCCGGTGACGAGCGCGACCTTGCCCTCCAGTTCACCGTCCTCCGGCTCGCGGCCGGCCCACCTGCCTGAGACGTCGATATCGCTTGTCATACCGACCAGCGTCGGCGACGGGAGCAAGTGACGGCAGGACGTGTGGTGGCTGGGTGTGCGGCACCCTCCCAACCGGACGGACAACGCCCTACCCTGGTGCCATGGCCAGTGGCGAGCTGGGGGCGTTCCTGCGAGCGCGCCGCGCACAGAGATCCCCGGAAGACGCGGGTATGCTCTACTCCGGCCGCCGCAAGGTGACCGGACTGCGCCGCGAAGAAGTCGCCGTGCTCGCCGGGGTGAACGCCGACTACTACACCCGCCTGGAACAGGGCCGCGAAACCCACCCGTCCCCGCAGGTGCTCGACGCCCTCTGCCGCGCGCTGGATCTCGGCCCCGACGCCCGTGAGCACCTGTACCGGCTGGCCGGCGCCACACCGGGCGACACACCTGCGCCAGTACCCCGGACCGTGAGCCCCGAACTGCGGCAACTCATGGACGGCTACCCGCAGACCCCCGCGTTCGTGCTCGACCGCATCCTGGACGTCCTGGCCACCAACACCCTCGCCGACGCGCTGTTCTCGCCCTTCCGTGCGGTGGACAACCTCGCCCGCATGACCTTCCTCGACCCGGCGGGAAGGCAGTTCTACGCACGCTGGGACTGGACCGCTCAGGCCACCGTGGCGAACCTGCGGGTGGCCGCGGGCTTCGACCCGCACGACCCCGCTCTGCGGCACCTCGTGGCCGAACTCGAAAACGGAAGCGCGCACTTCCGCGCCCTGTGGGAGACACACCAGGTGCGCGGCAAGACCCGCGAACCGAAGCACCTCGTGCACCCCGACGTCGGCCCGCTCACCCTCACCTACCAGGCATTCGACGTGCGCAGTGCCCCGGGCCAGCAACTGATCATCTACCACGCCGAACCCGCCACCCCCAGCGCCCACGCCCTCGCGCTGCTGAGCAGCCTCCACGCCACCGCGCACGACGCGCGCACGGTCGACACCTGACTCGCGGAAGTGGCCGGGAGCGGGACACGCTCCCGGCCACCCGATCCACTACGAGGGCAGGGTGTCGGTCCACTCGGCGGTGATCTTCGCGCCGGCGGGGTCGGCCGCCCGGTAAACCGCGCCCTCCATGGTGATGAAGACCGACGTCCCGTTCACCCGTCCGGTCGCCGGATCGACGACGAGCCGCTCGCCCTCGGGCAGCACCAGGCCCTGGCCGCCCGGCACCGTGCCGAGGTTTTGGACACCCGGATGGCCCGCGATCGCGCGGAAGGCCGTGGCCCGGACCTCCGGCGTGGCGGGCAGCGTGGACACCAGTGAGATCAACGACTGGAAGGCGGCTCGTTCCCGGTCGCTCGCGGTGAGCTCGCCGGCGCTCGTCCTGGCCTCGCTGCGCTCGAGGGCGTCGGCGATCCAGGCCTTCAGCGCGTCCGGGTCCGTCGGCAGGGCACGCAACTGCTCGAGGGTCAGATCGATGGCGACCAGTGAGAACGGGGTGGCTGAAAGCGTTGCCAGCTGCGTGACCTTGCCTCCTGTCTTCGCACCCCGCATCCATGACTGACCGTCCGGCTTGATCCAGTACTCGTACTCGATCGACGCGGTGGCGCCGTCCGCCTCGGTCACCTTCACATGCCAGTAGGTGCCGGCCCCCTCGGGGGAACGCTCGGCGGCGGTCGCGGCCGCGAGCAGGATCTCCTGCCCGCTGACCGTCTGCACCGCCGGGCTGTCGACCGGCGCGGCCGGCATGACCGCGATCGCCACGGCGGCCGCGGCCGCGGTGAATCCGGCCCCCGCGATCAGCCATCCGGTCCGCCGCCGGAAGGAGGCCCGGCCGCCGCGTATCCGGTTCTGGAGCCGGTGCCGGCTGCGGTCGACGACGTCCTGGGACGGCTCGTCCGGGGTCAGCGCGGCGCGCAGCGTCTGCAGGTCATTCATCGAGTGCCTCCGGGGTGAGAATGAGGTTGAGCTTCTTGCGGGCACGGTTGAGCCGGGAACCGACCGTGCCGGAGGAGATACCGAGGGCCGTGGCCACTTCCTCGTACCCGAGCTCGCCGAGCGCCACGAGCAGCAGCACGTCCCGTTCCCCGCTGGACAGCCGCGCCAGCGCGTTCGCGAGTCGAGGCAGCAGCCGCCGGGCGGCCACCGACGCGACCACCGTGCTCTCGTGCCCCTCGACCGCCGGTGCGACGCTCACCCGCGCCAGGGCCCGATAGTGGCGAGCCTCCCTGCGGCGGTGCCTGGCCACCAGATTCGTGGCGATGCCGAACAGCCAGGCCCGCACCTCACCGCGTTCGGGGTCGAACGCGCCGCGCCGGTCGAACGCGACGAGGAACGTCTCCGCGGCGATGTCCTCCGCGGTCTGCGCGTCCAGCCTGCCTGCCACATACCGGTAGATGGCCGCGAAGTAGCGATCGTGCACTTCGGTGAACAGTTCCGGTTCCCGCGCCAACCGGGCGGCCAGGTCGGCATCGGTCACCTGCTCGCCCGTTCCCGCCGTCATGTGTCCGCCTCTGACATGTGGGTCCTTTCCCGTCGACGGTCAGCTTTCACCACCACTTCGCCGCCGGGCGGTTTCTTCTTCCCACTCCCGCAGTGCGGTATGGACTGATCCTCCTTCACCGGCTACCTCCCGCTGCCGGGTTCCGGCCTCCGGTCAGCGGTGCACCAGGCGTCGGAGTCGACGTAGCGTTGTCGCCATGTCCAAGGGACAGAAGCCAGCTCTGAGCTTCTGGGGACTGATGGGCCGCGTGGCCGGGTCCCTGTTCGGGGTCGGTCTGACAATTTTGGCCGTGTTGACCGTGACAGGCGACATCGCCGTCGTGAACGGCGCGGGCGAGCCGACCTCCGACGTCACCCGCGTACTGGTCGGGCTGGTCTACGGCGTCCTGGGGCTGACGACCGTGGGTGCCTCGATCGCCGGATTCCCCGAAGCACCGCACGACGACGGCGGGCGCGCCGGCCGTGAAAGTGGCTTCGAAGACAACGGCGATGGCGACGCCGACTTCGACTGAAAAGCCCACGGCGCGGAAAAACTGCCGCGTCCTTCGGCGTTCGTGAGCGGTGACAAATCTCCGGGCCTCGGCGGGCGACGATTCGTGAGATGTGACGACGACACGGCCGTTCGCGGAACGGCAGGCTTGCCGTGAAGGCGAAAGCGAGGGAGGAAGTTCCATGAAAAAGAGTCAGCCCGCCAGGATGTTCCGCCACGTCCTGGCCTTGTTGGGAGCGTTACTCGCGATGGCCGTGATCACGGCCGGCACGGCTTCGGCCGCGGTGCCACGTGTCGACACCGATGCCGTCCTGAAGGCGGACAGCCGTGCGGCCCTCGGGTCCAACGCCACGAAACAGGTGATATCCCAAAGAACCACGAAGGGCACGGCGGGCGTCGCGGCCACGACCTGCACGGTGAACTACACGGCGCCGGTCAAGGCAGGCGCCTCCGAGGTGGCCGCCACTTATTCGGTCAGCTGTGACCAGGAAGTCACGGGCATCGCCGGCTTCGTCGCGATCTTCCGGGTGGGCCAAGCCACCCCGCTCGGCAACACCTCCGACCAGTTCAATTTCGGGACGCTGAGCGGCGGCGAGCAGATCAAGCGGCCGTGTGCCAGCGGCAACCTCTACACCAAGCTGCGTGTGGTGGTCGTCTTCAAGACCGGCGAGCCGAAGATGATCGACCAGACGTTCTTCAGCCCCGTTTCCCGCGTTTCCTGCTGAGCGGCGCACCATCGCGAACACCGGCGGGGGCCGCGTCCGACAGGGCGCGGGCCCCCCGGCTCGGGGCCGGACCCTCATAACGCGGTGTAGGGGAGCCGCAGGTTCAGGAGTTGCTTAGGCCGGGGGAGGGGGGTGATGTGGGCGCCAACG
>NZ_JBHXJK010000088.1:0-31423 GCF_042723255.1 Amycolatopsis thailandensis | reverse complement strand
CACCACCCCGGGCCCCCCCCCTATCACCCCCCCGTCTTTCACCCGCCCGTTTCCCGGGGTTGCTGGCGGCGGGGCCCCCCTCCCCCACCCGGGGGGGGGGCCGCGCCCCCCCGGGGCCCCCCCCCGCTGCTCGGTCCCGGACCGTCATACCGCGGTGAAGGGCAGCAGCAGGTCCAGCAGTTCCTTCGGCCGGTCGAGCGGGATGATGTGGCCGCAATCGGGGATGAGGTGTCCGGTGAGATCGGCGGCCACAGGACGCAACTGTCGTTCCAGGGCGTTGCCGACCGGGTGGGCGCCGATCGCCAGGGTGGGCATGGCGAGCCCGCCGTGCGCCACGGCGTCGCGGATCTGACGGGCGCTGGTGGGCAGGGCGCGGTAGTAGGAAAAAGCGCAGCGCAGCGCGTCGGATCCGGTGTAGGCGTCGATGAACGCCTTGCGGACCTCCGCGGGCACGCCGCGGCCGAGGGTGCCCGCATGCAGGAACCAGTCGATGTACTGCGCCTCGTGGCCGATCAGGACCGTTTCGGCGAGACCGGGGACGGCGTGGAATCCGAACCACCAGGGTGGGCCGGCGGCGAGGAAGTCCTCGGCGCCGGGCAGCGTCCCCAGCAGCGATTCCATGACCACGAGTCGATGCACCCGGTCCGGTTGCCGTAGCGCGAGCAAGACGGCGGCGGGCACGGCGGCGTCGATGGCGACCACGGCCGCGCTGGGTTCGCCCAGGACGTCGAGGATCCCGGCGACGTCGGCGGCCAGGGTGCCCGCGTCGTAACCGTCGGCGGCACGGCTACTGGCCCCGAGCCCGCGCAAGTCCGGGGCGATCACCCGGTGGCGCGTGGCCAGCGGGCCGATGACCTCGCGCCAGAGCTGCCAGGTGTGCGGAAAACCGTGCAGCAGCACGACCGGCGAGCCCGTGCCTGCCGTCGCCACATTCACGTGGATGCCGTTGGTCGCGATCCGCCTCAGCGTGAGCGGACGGTCGGGTACATCGGACAAGAGAGCCCTCCAGGTGGTCACCATCGGTTACCATGAAACGGTAGGTAACCCCGACGGTGCTGCCAAGACGGCACCTTGCCGACAGGTGGTGAGGTCCAGGTGACCACTCGAACGGCTCGTGCGACCGGCGCCGCACGAGGTGATCTGTTCTCCCCGACGTGCCCGACCCGCCAACTGCTGGACCGCATCGGCACGAAATGGACGTCGATGGCCATCAAGGTGCTCGCCGACGCCGCGCCGCAAGAGGTGCGGTTCGCCGAGTTGCGGCGGCGGATGCCCGGTGTCTCGCAGAAAATGCTGTCGGTGACCCTCCACGGCCTGGCCCGTGACGGTCTGGTCACGCGCAGGGTGGAGCCGACGGTGCCGCCACGGGTGCACTACCGGCTCACCGAATTGGGCCTGTCGCTGGAGATCCCGCTCGCGGCGGTCCGGGCATGGGCGGAACGGCACATGGCCGAGATCGACCGGATCAACGCGATCAACGACGCCCGGCCGGATAGCGACGGGACAGGCCGGGGGCGATCCTCGTGACAGCCTCGTAAACGGAGGTGCCCGACCATTGGGCGATCTCCTCCGCGGTGATTTCGGTGTCGGTTCCGGCGTCGTCCCGGCCGAGCAGGATCACCTCGTCCCCGACCCGCACGGTGGTGTCGCCACAGTCCACGATGACGTGGCTCATGCCCACGGCGCCGGCGATCGGCCTGCGGCTGCCGTGCACGATCACCTGCCCTCGATTGCCCGCGAGCCGGGGAAGGCCGTCGCCGAAACCCACCGGCACCACGGCGAGCGTCGACTCCGTTTCGAGCCGGTAGCGCAATCCGTAGCCGACCCGTTCGCCCTCCCCCACCCGCTGGGTGGCGACGACGCCGCTGCGCCACGACATCGCCGGACGGAACCCGGCGAGCCCAGGCACCGACGGACCGGGACGCAGCCCGTACAGCACCGCGCCCAGCCGCACCATGGTGAAGTGCGTCCCGGCGTCGCCCAAGGCGGCGGAACTGTTGGCGGCGTGCACATGCCGGGGTTCGACACCGGCCGCGCGCAGCCGCTCGACCGTGGCGGCGAACAGCTCCCGCTGAACGCCGAGCTGTGGGTCGCCCAGGTCGTCCGCGGTGGCGAAATGCGTCCACACCCCGGTCACGCGCAGGCCCATGCTCTCGGCCCGCAGCGCCATCGCGACCGCGTGCTCGGGGGCGACACCCAGCCGGTGGAGTCCTGTGTCGATCTTCAGGTGCACGTCCAGCGGCGCGGAGTGCGCCGCCGCGGCCAGCCGGGCGACGCCGTCGGGGCTGGCGATGGTCGGCGTCAGCCCGGCCTCGATCGCCGCGATCTCCTCCCCTGGCGCCGGCTCGGTGAAGACGAGGATCGGCGTCTCGGGCGCGACCGCGCGCAGCGGCAGCGCCTCTTCCAGGAACGCGACACCGAAGCACGCGACCCCGGCGGAGTCGAGCGCCTGGGTGACCGCCGTGGCGCCATGTCCGTACGCGTCGCATTTCACCACGGCCATCACGTCGGCCCCGGACACCAGTTCCTTGGCCGCGGCGAGATTCGAGGTGATCGCGCCGAGGTCGACGTCGACCGTGCTGCGCGGCGGGATCACAGCTTGCTCCTGAGGTGACGGGCCAGCGCGGCGACGCTCGGACTGGCGAACAGCTGACGCAGCGGTACCTCGACGCCGAGGCTGCGGCGTACCCGCACCACGTACTGGGTCGCCAGCAGCGAATGCCCGACCTCGAAGAAGCTCTGATCGAGACGGGCGGGCGGGCCGCCGAGCACCTCCTCCCACGCGGTGGCGAGCGCGGACTCCACGGGGTCCAGTTCCGCGGCGGACTCGACGGCTTCCACCGCGGGGAACTCGACCTGGCGCAACACGTGCTCGTCCACCTTGCCGTTGGACGTCATCGGGAGGGAATCGGTGATCGCCAGCCGGGCGGGCCGCTGGTGGGCGGGCAGCTGTTCGGCCAGGTACGCGGTCAGCTCGCCGATCGTCGGCGCACCGCCCGGAGCGGGCACGACGTGCGCGGCCAGCCAGTCGTCTTCCGGGCGCGGGCCCCGGCAAGCGAGCACCGCCGCCTCCCACACGTCGGAGTGGGCGGTGAGGACGGCCTCGATCTGGGCGGGTTCGACGCGGTGGCCGCGCAGGTTCAGTTGCCGGTCGCGGCGGCCCGCGAGTTCGACCGTGCCGTCCGGCCGATAGCGCGCCATGTCGCCGGTGCGGTGGATCCGGTCATCGGGATCCTGGCCGAACATGTTGGTGGGAAAGGGATCCCCGTCGAGGTAGCGCAGCGCCAGGTTCGGCGACCGCACCACGAGCTCACCCGGCTCGCCGACACCTGCCTGTTGATCCGTGTCCGTGATCACCAGGAGCTGGGCTTCGCCGGTGCCGCGGCCGATCGGCACGTGCGGGCCCGGCGGGCAAGGTGAGGCCACGAAGTGACCGGCGGCCTGCGGGGTCTCCGTCGTGCCGTAGAAGTTCACCGGCACCGCCGAGGGCGCCCACCGCGTCATCGACCGGACCTGAGCCGAGGACAACGCCTCGCCGCCGAAGAACAGCCACCGCAGCTCAGGCGCCGCCGAGTCGGTCGCGGTGGCGAGCATGGTGCCCAGGGTCGGGGTGAGATGTGCCGAAGTGATCCTGTTCGATCGCAGCCAAGCCGCCAGCTCGGCGGGTTCGCCGCGGGTCTCCTCGGCGGGGAAGTGGACTTCGCCTCCCACGAGCAGACCGGCGAAGCAGTCACGCAGGATCGGGTCGTGCCCGAGGCCCGACAGCACCGCGAACCGGTCGGCACCGGACAGTCCGAACCGTTCCGCCTGCCACCGCAGGAAGCGGCACAACGGCTGCTGGGCACTCAGTACCCCTTTGGGTTCCGCCGTCGTGCCCGACGTGAAAAGGAGGAAAGCGGCGGCGAGGCCCGCTTCCCCGGGAACCCGCCACGGATCGTCCACAGTAGACGGTTCATGCTCCGCCGGGCGGATCGCCGTGACACCGTCGAGTGTCACTGCCGACAGGTTCAGCACGGCGGAGGGCCGGAGCCGGCGCATCCGACGGTCCAGCCACGTCCGCGGGTACGCCGGGTCGAACAACGCCGCCACGGCCCCGACCGACAAGACCGCCAGCACCGACGCGGGCAGCCACGGCGTCCGGGCGCCCAGTACCGCCACGGTGTCACCGCGGCCGACCCCGGCTGACCGCAGCGCCCCGGCGGTCGCGGCGGTCCGTTCGACGAGTTCGCGGTAGGTCCACGTCTCGTCCGGCCCGCGCAGCGCCACCCGATCCGGGTGAGCACGGGCGGCCGCGACCACCTGGCTCACCAGACCCGGCACCGCCTCGGCTCGCACCGGTTGCCGCGGGTCGGGCAGCAGGCTCCGCATCCCGTCCGTCACCAGCGAAATCCGGGACAGCCGCCGTTCCCCGTCACCGGTGAGCGCGCGCAGCACCGCGAGGTACTGGTCGGCGACCCCGCTCATCCGCTCCGCGCCGAACAGGTCCGCGTTGTAGATGAACTGGCACCGGACCCGGTCGCCGTGCTCCCAGACGTACAGGGCGAGATCCAGCTTGGCGAACGCCTCGTCCCCCTGCTCCCGCCGCCAGCGCGCGCCGCCGCTGTCCCATTCGTCCCGGCGCGGCATGATGTGGTTGAAGAGCACTTGGCACAGCGGCGAACGGCTCAGGTCCCGTTCGGGGCGCAGCTCCTCCACCAGCCGTTCGAACGGCAGGTCCTGATGGGCGTAGGCCTGCAAGGTCATCTCCCGCACCCTGGCGAGCAGCTCCCCCACCGTCGGTTCGCCCGTCAGGTCGGCCCGCAGCGCGAGCTGGTTGACGAAGAACCCGACAGCCGACTCCGTCTCCGGGCGGTTGCGGCCCGCGATGGGAGTGCCCACCAGGAACCGCTCCTGCCCGGAAAGCCTGCCCAGCAGGAGAAAGAAGCCGGCCAGCATGACCATGAACGGTGTGGAGCCCGCGTCGCGGGCGGTGGCGCGGACCGCGCCGGCCACCTCGGCCGGGAGGTCCTGCCACAGCACCGATCCGCGATAGGACTGCACGGCCGGCCGCTGCCGGTCCGTGGGCAGGTCCAGGATCTGCGGACATCCGGTCAGCGCACGCTTCCAGTAGGCGAGGTGTCCGTCCGCGGCCGGGCCGGTCAGGTGTTCGCGTTGCCAGGCGACGAAATCCAGGTACTGGAACGCGGGCGGGGCGGGCAGCGGGACCGGCTCGCCGGTGTGGTGCGCGTAAAGGTCGCTGAGCTCGTCCAGCAGCACGTCCATCGACCAGGCGTCGACGGCGATGTGGTGCACCGTGATCACCAGCAGGCTGTCGCCCGTACCGAGGCGCAGCAACAGTGCGCGCACCGGCAGGTCGGCGGCCAGGTCGAAGGGCTCGGTCGTCTCCCGGGTGACCGCGTGCGCCGCCGCGTCGGCGTCCGGCGGCCGGACGACCCGCAGCCGCGCCTCCCGGCCGTCGACCACGCGCTGGCTCGGCTTGCCGTCCTCGCCGCCGAACACGGTACGAAGCGCGTCGTGCCGGGCGACGAGCGCGCCGAAGGCCTCGGCGAGTGCCGTCTCGGACACCGCGCCGGACAGCCGGATGATCGAGGGCACGTTGTAGAGCGCGGTGCCCGGCTGGAGTTGTTCCAGGAACCACAATCGTTGCTGGCCCGGGGAAAGCGGCGCCGGGCCGACCGTGCCCGCGGCGGCCGTGATGGGCGGCGTGTCCGCCGTGCCGCGTCCCGTCAGTTCCCCGATCACCGGTTCCAGGGACGCCGGGGTGCGGTGATCGAAGATCGCGCGCAGCGGCAGATCCACACCGAACTCGCGGTTGAGTCTGCCGACGAGCCGGGTCGCGGACAGCGAATGCCCGCCGACGGCGAAGAAGTCCGCGTCCGCCCCCAGCTTCGCGCCGTCCTGGCCGAGCACCTCCGCCCAGACGGCGGTGATCTTCCGCCCCAGTGGCGTTTCGGCCGGACGGCCCGGCCCGCCGGACAGACCGGCCCAGTCCACGGGCGGCAGCGCCTTGCGGTCGAGTTTGCCGTGCGCGGTGACGGGCAGATCGCCGACGACCACGACGGCCATCGGCACCGTGTGCTCGGGAAGCGATTTCGCGACGAAGGCGCGCAAGGACGCGCCGTCCGGCGCGGGGTGGCCGTCGGCGGCGGTCACGTAGCCGACGAGCCGCTGATCGCCGGGGACGTCCTCACTCAGCACGGCGGCCGCCCGGCCCACCGAGTCGTGCGCCAGCAACGCCGACTCGATCTCGCCGAGCTCGACGCGGAAGCCGCGCACCTTGACCTGGTCGTCCGAACGCCCGAGGTACTCCAGCGCGCCATCGGGGCGTGCCCGGACCAGGTCCCCGGTCTGGTACATCCGCTCGCCCGGCGCGGCGAACGGGCACGGCACGAATCGGTCGGCGGTCAGCCCCGGTTTGCCGTGGTATCCCCACGCCAGCTGGGCGCCCGCGATGTACAGCTCGCCGATCGCACCGGGTTCGACCGGCCGCCGCGCCGGGTCGAGCACGTACAGCCGGGTGTCGCGCACCGGTTCGCCGATGGCGACGGTCTCGGCGTCCTCGGCCGGATCGAAGCGCCGGTGCGATACATCCACGGCGGCTTCGGTGGGACCGTAGAGGTTGTGCAGCTCGGATCGCGGCAGCAGCTCCGTGAACTGGCGTGCCATCGCGGACGGCAGGGTTTCACCACTGCAGAGGACACGACGAAGAGACGTGCATCCGGCCGCGGCGGGATCGCTCAGGAACATCGTCAGCATCGACGGCACGAAATGGGCGGTCGTCACCTCTTCGGTTCGGATGAGACCGGTCAGATACGCCGGATCGCGGTGCCCGCCCGGTTTGGCGACCACCAGCCGGGCCCCGGCCAGCAGCGGCCAGAAGAACTCCCACACCGAGACGTCGAAGGACGCGGGTGTCTTCTGCAGCACGCTGTCGCCCGGCCCGAGCGGATACCGGTCTTGCGCCCACAACAGCCGGTTCACGATGGCCGAATGCGGGACGACGACGCCCTTGGGGCGGCCGGTGGAGCCCGAGGTGTAGATGACGTAGGCCGGGTCGCCCGCGTGCGGTGGCCGGATCGGCTCGCCGCCGTCCTCCTCGTCCGCGGCGGCGAGCCCGCTGATCTCGCCCGCCGTCAGCACCGCGTCGGGCGCGGAATCCTCCAGCAGATAAGCGATGCGTTCGGCCGGGTAGTCGGGATCGACCGGGACATAGGCCGCCCCGGATCCGGTCACCGCGTGAATCGCGATCACCAGTTCGAGCGACCGGGGGATGGTGAGGGCCACTTTGGACCCCGGCCCGATCCCCCGGCGGGCAAGCGCTTTCGCCACCCGCTGGGCACGCGTGCCGAACTCGCGGTAGGTCAGGACCTCGCCTTCGAAGGCCACCGCGGCGGCGTGCGGCGTCCGCGCGATCTGCCGGTCGATCAAGGAGGCAAGGGTGGCGTCAGACATGGCTCGCCCCCGCCTCGATCATCTCGAACACCAGCTCGCGCACGGCGTCCGCGCCCGGGAGTTCTTCGGCGGACAGCGCGAGCCGCCGGACCGAAGGCGGGTCGACCAGCGCGGCGGGGATCTCGCGGTCCCGCGACATCAGGCACCGCACCGCGAGCGCGTCCGGGGCGGGCGCGTGGTGTGCGGTGGCGAGCAGGAAACCGAGCCAGGCCCGGTATCTGGCGACCAGTTCGGTGGTGATGGCGTCCGCGTCCTCGGCGTCCATTTCGTTGTCGGCGGCGAACGCGGTCGCGTCCAGGGCCAGCTGCGACGCCATGGCGCGGAGCGCGGTCCCTGGATCGCCCTGACAGTCGACGTCGGCCACCGGCGGTTCCGTGCGGCCGAAGGCTCGCCGCCGGTCTTCGAACGACCGGGCCACACTCGCGGGCGTCGGCCGGAGCGGGTCCAGCAGGACGACGAGCGGGGCCCGGTCACCGGCCGCGGCCAGCTCCTCCGCGAGGGCGAGGGTCAGCGTCGCGGCGGTGCAGTAGCCGATCACCGCGATCGGTGCGAGCCCGGCCGCCTGCTCGGCGTAACCGCGCGCCATCGCGGGCAGCGACACGTATCCGGACGCGGCGGTCAGGTCACCGAGCGGGTCGATCCGGTACAGCGCGAAGCCTCTGGTTTCCTTGGCCAGTAAGGAATCGAGGTCACGCCCGAGTTCGACCCCGGTGAAGCTGACCGAGAGCACGTTCGCCCGTGCGCCTCCGGCAACCTGCTCGATCGACGACCGCGCGCTCATCACGATTCCTCCCCCATCCGGTTGCCCGGCAACGGTTCCCAGTCCACCGGCGCGCCGGTGGCGACGGCCAGTCGCGGCGCGACGACCCGCATCGTGGGCGGTGGCTGCTGCCGCGAAGGCACCAGATGGAACATGACGGCCGCTTCGTCTTCCGAACGCAGATCCGCGTGACACGGGCAGCCGTCCTCGGCGAAGCCCGCGAACCGATAGGCGATCTCCATCACGCGATTGCGTTCCGTGGCGCGGAAATCCGCGACGAGGTGCACGCCGGCGGCGGCGGTCTGGTCGGCGAGCCAGCGCAGGATCACCGCGCCCACACCGAAGGAGACGACCCGGCACGAAGTCGCCAGCAATTTGAGCCGCCACACGCGTTCGGACTTCTCCAGCAGGAGTACGCCGATCGCGCCGTGTGAGCCGAAGCGATCCGTGAGTGTCGCGACGAGGACTTCGTGACCGGGATCGTCGACCAGCCCGCGCAGGATCTCGTCCGGATAGTGCACGCCCGTGGCGTTCATCTGGCTCGTCCGCAGGGTCAGCTCCGCCACCCGCGCCAGCTCCCGCTCTCCGGCCCGGTCGACGCGCAGCACCATGTCCAGCGAGCGCAGGAACTGCTCGTCCGGTCCCTGGAACGCGGCCCGCCCGGCGTCGCGCCGGACGTTCGCCTGATACATCCGCCGCCGCTGCCGCGAGTCCGTGGTCACCGACGCCGGGGTGAACTCCGGCCGGTCGAGGAGGGTTTCGGCCTCTTCCGCCGCGTACAGCCGGACGTCGGGCAGGTGGAAGCGCACCTCGGCCCGTTCGGCGGGCTGATCGTCGATGAACGCCAACGTCTCGTGGGCGAAGCCGAGTTCGTCCGCGATCGCGCGTACCGAGTCGGATTTGCGTCCCCAGCCGATCTTCGGCGCCACGAAGTACTCCGCGATGCCCAGCTCCTCGAGCCGTGGCCAGGCGTGCTCGTGATCGTTGCGGCTGGCGATGGAGTTCAGGATGCCCCTGGCGTCCAGTCCGACGATGACGTCACGGATCTCCCCGGACAGCCGGATCTCCCCCGCTTCCAGGAGAATCCCTTGCCACAGCGTCTGGTCGAGGTCCCAGACCAGGCACTTCACCGTGCTCACGCCCATGACGTCACCGCCTGCTCGGCCAGGATGAGTTCACAGATCTCGTTGCTTCCTTCGATGATCTCCATCAGCTTCGCGTCGCGGTACGCCCTGGCCACCACCGAGCCGTCCCGCGCGCCGGCCGAGGCCAGCACCTGCGTCGCCCGTGCCGCGCCGTCGGCGGCTTGGCGCGCGGCCACGTGCTTGGCGAGCACCGCCGACGTGACCAGGTCCGGGGTGCGCTCGTCCCAGTGCCCGCTGGCTTGACGGCAGATCAGGGTCGCCACCTGTTCGTCCACCATGAGTTCGGCCAGGTGACGGGCGACGAGCTGATGCCCGGCGAGGGGTTTGCCGAACTGACGTCTGGTCGTCGCGTGCCGGCACGCGGCGGCGAGGCACGCCCGCAGGATGCCCACGCAGCCCCATGCGACGGAGAGCCTGCCGTAGGTCAGCGCCGAGGTGACCAGCATCCCCAGCGGCTGCCCCGCCCCGCCGAGCACGCTGCCGCGCGGCAGCCGGACGGAGTCCAGGCGGATGTCGGCATGACCGGCGGCCCGGCAGCCCAGCGGGTCGGGCCGCCGCTCGATCCGCACTCCGGGCGTGTGGGACGGCACGACCACCGCGGCGGCGCCGTCGGCGTAGCGGCCGAACACCAGGATCAGATCCGCGTACGCCGCGGCAGTGGTCCAGACCTTCTCGCCCTCGATGACCACGTCGTCCCCGTCGGGCCGGATCCGGGTGGTCATCGCGGACAGGTCGCTGCCCGCGTCCGGCTCGCTGAACGCCACACAGGCCAGGGCACCCGAGGTGAGCCGCGGCAGCCATTCGGCTCGCTGCGCGTCATCGCCCAGCCGGGCGACGCACCACGCCGCGATGCCCTGGGAGGTCATGACACTGCGCAGGGACGAACACCGGCTGCCCACCTCCGCCGTGAGTTCGCCGCAGTTCAGGCTGTCCATGCCCAGTCCGCCGTACTCCTGGGGCACTTGCGGGCAGAGGACGCCCTCGGCTCCCATCCGGAGCAGCACGTCGGCCGGGAGTTTCCCCTCGACGTCCCAGTCTCCCGCCGAATCCCCGACGAGAGCGGCGGCCAGCTCACGGGCGGCGGTCCACCGCGCCTCAGTCATCGCGTGCCCCGCCGAGCCGCACCAGCAAGGCGACCATCGCGTCGACCGAGCGGAAGTTGTCCAGCCGCAGATCGTCACCGGCGACCGTCACGCCGAACTCCCGTTCCAGGTGGACGACCAGTTGCAACGCGAACAGCGACGAGATCAGTCCTGCCGAGAACAGGTCCTGCGCCGGGTCGACGGTGGTCTTCGTGCTCGCTTCGAGGAATCCGGTCAGGCTCCGCCGTGCCAGGTCGGCGGGTCGCGTGCCGGGCGTCTGAGGGTCGATGGCGTGGCTCACGGTGTGCTCCGATACTCGAAGAATCCCGACCCCGTCTTGCGGCCGAGGTGACCTGCTCGCACTTTGTCGAGCAAAAGGGAACTCGGCCGGTAGCCGGGGTCGTCGGTACGCGACGCCAGCACGGTGAGCGAGTCCACGACGTTGTCCAGCCCGATCAGATCGGCGGTGGCCAAGGGGCCGGTGGTGTGGCCGAGGCAGCCGGTGAACAACGCGTCGACCGCCTCGGGCGTGGCTTTGCCTTCGTCGACCACGCGGGCGGCCTCGTTGATCATCCGTTGCAGGATCCGGTTGATCACGAACCCCGGCCCGTCCGCCACCACCACGTACTCGCGGTCGAGCGCGGTCAGGAACGCGCCCACCGCGGCGAGCGCCGCCTCACCGGTGCGCCGTCCGCGCACGACCTCCACGGTGCGGATGAAGTACGGCGGATTCATGAAGTGAGCACCGACGAGGTCCTCGGGCCTGCCGACGGAGCCGGCGAGTTCGTCGACGGGGATGGCCGAGGTGTTGGTGATCAGCAGAGTGCCCGGCCGCACCGCCTCGGACGCCGCGGCGAGCGCGCGCGCCTTCGGCTCGATGCGTTCGGTGACCGCCTCCACGACCACGGTCGCGCGGTCCAAGCCCTCGATCGAGGTCGCCGTCTCGATCGTTCCCGCGGTGACGTCGCGCGGCAACGCGCCCATGAGCTGGGCGAGGCGGAGCTGATCCGGGACGGTCGCGAGGGCGCCTGTGAGCTGACCGGGGTCAGTGTCCACGAGAAGCACCGGATGGCCGCGTCCCGCGGCGAGGGTGGCGATTCCCCGGCCCATCACCCCGGCGCCCAAGATGGCGACGCGTCCGGCGTCGGTCGTGTCGGTCATGATTTGCCCGCCTCCGTGAGATCGGTGTGCCGTAACGGCGAGAACCAGGCGACGGCCGGCGCGATCGCCAGTCCGACGCAGCCGATCGCGATCCCCGCGTACAGGCCGAAAACGCTCGTCGACACGCCGCCCATCACGGCGCCCAGCGGACGAAGGCCGCTGCCGACCCAGCGGTGCGCGGCGGTGATCCTCGAACGCAGACCGTCCGGGGATTCGTGCTGCCGCAAGGTCCGCGAGGTGACGTTGTAACAGACGGTGGAGAAGATCGCGAGACACTGCGCGGCGCAGGTCAGCACCTGGCCGGCGAGCCCGGGGCTCAGCAGCAGCACCACCGCTTCGCAAGGCCCGCCGAAGAAGACCGCCGCCACCAACAGTTTTCCGGTACCCAAGGCCGAATGCAGTCGTTTCACCAGCAGTGAGCCCAGAATGCCGCCGAGTCCGGCGATGCCCATGACGAGGCCGTACGCCGCGGGCGACCAGTGCAGCGCACCGACCAGGTACACCACCAGCACGGCCTGGATCCAGAAGATGAAGAAGTTGTCGACCGAGTTGACGATCATCAGGACACGCAGGACCACGTTGCGCCCGACGAACCGCAGCCCCTCGGCGATGTCCTTGCGCAGGGTGGCGCGTTCCACGGGACCGTCCGGACGCTGCTCCCGTGAGCTGATCCGGGTCAGCGTGAACGCGCTGTAGAAACTCGCCAGCACGCCGAGGCCGAGCGTCACCGGCGCGCCGAGCCTGCCCACGAGGAACCCGGCGATCATCGGACCCGTCGTCGTGGCGGCGGAATCGGCCAGCGACAGCTTCG
The DNA here is from genome assembly GCF_042723255.1 of Amycolatopsis thailandensis. Taxonomy (NCBI): domain Bacteria; kingdom Bacillati; phylum Actinomycetota; class Actinomycetes; order Pseudonocardiales; family Pseudonocardiaceae; genus Amycolatopsis; species Amycolatopsis thailandensis. The sequence goes on along the minus strand of NZ_JBHXJK010000088.1, from coordinate 19,012 downwards.
CGTTGGCGTCGATCAGCTGCGCGTTCGTGACCAGATGCGGGGTCAGCGACAGATGCGCGACCTGGGACACGATCCCGAAACCGGTCGACACGAACCCGGTGACGCACAATGTCGGGATCGACAGCGCGCCGCTCCACCACAGCAACGGCACCGCCAGGATCGCGACGCCCTGACCGACGTCCGCCCACATCATGATCTTGCGTTTGTCGACCCGGTCCACGACGGCGCCGATGGGCAAGGTCAGCAGGAGCGCGGGGAGCATCGAGGACGCGGACACGATCGACGCGGCCAGGCCGTTCGCGTGCAGGGTGACCACGGCGACCAGGCCCATCGCGACCGGGACGACCGCCGTGCCCATCATCGCCACGGCCTGCCCGGCGAAATACGTCCGGAAATTCCGCTGCCGCAACAGGGAAGTCTCTTGCGCTACCGTCACACCGGTCCTTTCACCCATGGAATCCCCGCCCTGTCATGCCTTAAAGTCGGGCCGAGACAGCTTGTCCCACTCCGACCGGAAGCGGTGAGCGCATGTCCCACGGAGAACACGCACCGGCCGACCGACAGGATCTCGACGGACTCGTGATCGGCATCTGGCGTGATGTCCTCAGTGGACCGGTCGGCCCCGACGACGATTTCTTCGCACTCGGCGGCGATTCCATCAAAGCGGGCCAGATCGTGGCCCGGCTGCGCAAGCAGGCGCGGACCGGGCTTTCCCTCGCCGAGTTCCTCGCCGAGGTGAGCACCCCGCGCGAGCTGGCCGCTTTGGTACGCGCCAGGGCCGTCTGAGCCTGTGCGGCGCGCCCGCGTCGCGATCCGGTCCACGCGCTCACACCTCGACCAGCATGGAGCTCCAGGCGGCGGCCGGGCTGTTGTTCATCACCAGGACGAGATCTCCGGGCTCGAACTGACCGGAGGTCACGCCCGCGTCCAGGTTGGCCATGACGTCGACCGGACCGAGATGGCCGTAACCGGCCAGGTTCCGCTCGCACACCTTCGCGATCTCGACGTCGAACGCCTCTTCGTAGAAGCGGAAGGCGCCGGTCGAGACGTTCTGCATGAGCACGTGGTCGACGTCGGACATGGCCAGCCCGTTCCGGTCGAGCACCAGCCGGTTGAGCCGGTCGAGCCGGTTGCGGCTCTCGATGGCCAGCTCGAACGAGTACCGCGCGGGATCGGCGCAGACCTCGCGCCAGTGTTCCGGCGCCAAGCCCCGGTACTCCACCCGGAACAGGTCCCAGAACCGGCCGTCGGTCTCCACGGCGACGTCCACGACGCGCAGCGCGGTGGCGAGGGGACGCATCAGCACCGCGAGCCCGGCGTCCCCGTTGACCGTCACCGGGAGCCGGATCCGGCCGGGGCCGGGTCGCACGCAGCCGTGCGCGATCACCACATTGCGCCAGTCCGAAGTGGACAGAAGCAGTGACCGGGCGGTCAGCAGCGCGGTCGAAATGGACGCGCACCCGAGGTCCGACACCGAGAACGACAGCGCCGAAGACAGGCCTGCCTCTTGCTGGACCCTAGTCGACTCGGAGGCCATGAGGTACTCCGGTGCCCGGCCGCCGATCAGCAGCAGCGCGTCGACGTCACCGGGCCGCAGACCGGTCCGGGCCAGCAACGCCCGCACCGCTTCGACCGCCAGGTCCGTCCCGTGGCGGTCGCCCGCGTCCGGCACGGACGCGATCCCGAAGCCGTCCACCAGCGTCCGGTCCGGCTCGGCGAGGCCGGCGTACTCGCCGAGGTCACGGATCGGCGTCCGGTCCGCGGGCAGCCACACCTCGATCGCGTCGATCCCGACCGCGGTCACGGTGTGCTCCCGGCAGCCCGGTCTCGCACGCTTTTCGGGGTGATGTCGGTCCAGACCTGTTCGATGTGGCCGAGGCAGTCCTCCCGGGTGCCGGTGTAGCCCACCGGCCGCCAGCCCGCCGGTGGTTCACCGGTCGCGGGCCAGACGGAGTACTGCTCTTCGTGGTTGATCACGACCTGGAATCGGTCTTCCTGCGGCACGGCTGCGGTCACAAGACCCTCCCGATGATGTCGGCGATCGCGGTGTGGTGCCGGCGCATCATGGTGAAGTGATCGCCGGGCACGGAGTGGACGGTGACCTCGCCGGTGACGAACTTGCGCCAGCCGAGGTCCTCGGCCCGGTCGTCCGGGCCCTCGAAGAGCGGCGACTCGGCCCGGATCACCGTCGCCGGGCCGGCGTACCCGGCCCACCGGTAGTCGAGCAGCGCGAGGTCGTTGGCGCGCAACACTTTCGTCATGGCGCCGATCTGGTGGCGGGTCATGGCCGTCGGCAAGCGCCCGGCCTCTTTGGCCGTCTTGACGACGGCCGTCAGCCGTTCCCGCTCGGACAGCCCGGCCAGCGCGCCGGTGTCGACGCGGAAGTCGGAGCCGGCGGTGAGCAGGTTGATCAGCAGCGCCGATTCCTGTTCCGGGGGCGGCCCGGGATCCAGTTCGGTGTTCGCGTCGATCAGCACCAGCGTCGCCACGCGGTCGCCCTCCGCGCTGAGCCGCCGGGCCATCTCGTACGCGATCACGGCGCCGAAGGACCAGCCGACGAGCCGGTACGGTCCCGTGGGCTGGACCTGCCGCAGTTCGCCGACGTACCGGGTGGCCATGGCCTCGACGGTCGGGTCCGGCTCCAGTCCGTCGTCGAGACCGACGGCGGGCACCCCGATGACCGGATGCCCGGCGGGCAACGCCCGCGCGAGTTCGAAATACGGCTGGACACCACCGCCGGAGGGATGCGGGCAGAACAGCGGCGGGTGCTCGCCCCCGGCCCGGATCGGCACCAGCCGCCCGGTGGCCGCCGGATCGTGCCCGGCGCTCGCGGCCATGAACCCGGCGAGGTCGCGGAGTGTCCGGTGCGCGTAGATGTCCCGCAGCCGCAAGCGCACGCCGAGTTCCCTGCGGATGTCGGCCAGCACCTGCAATGCCAGCACGGAGGTGCCACCGAGCTCGAAGTAGTCGGCGTCGGGCGGCACCTCGCCGACGCGCAGCGAACCGGTCCAGACCCGGGCGAGCGCCTGTTCGTAGTCCGCACGCGACGTCGGCGGCCGGTCGGGGCGCGGCGGCACGAGGCCGGGCGCCGGTCGCGCCGTGTCGCGCGGTGGAGGCGTGACCCAGCATCGCGTCGGTTCGAAGGAGTAGCCAGGCAAGGAAACCCGGCGTCGCCCGGTGCCCTCGTGCACGAGGTCCCAGTCCACGTCCACGCCCGAGACGTAGAGCTCCGCCACGCGGGCGAGCACGTCGTCGCCGCGCACCGAGTCCAGATCGCATACGACGAGATCGCCGCCGGGGTCGTCGCTTCCGTGCTCACCGTCGTCGGAGCGCATCGCCTCGGCCAGCGCCTCGGAAAGGCTCGATTCGCCGCGTGCGAGCTTCGCCAGCGCCAGGGAGCCCGACACCAGTGTCGTATCGATCCCCCAAGTCCTCATGAGACGCAGGAACGCGTGGTTCCGGGCAAACCACGCCGTCGTGTCCTCGTCCACCTCGTCCGGTGCGGCCCCGGCACACTCGGCGACGGCGGCCGCGTACACCGCGTACCGTCCGGCCAGCAGGTCCGCGTCGCGGGCGCTCGGCCCGGCGCCGGGAACGACCGTCCACATCGGACGGCGGGCGCCCGACGGTGCCGGGCCGCCCCGGCCGGCGCTCTTGCCCGCCCTGCGCAGACCGTCCAGCAGTCCGGCCCGGTCGCGCACGGGGAACGCCACCCGCCACGGCAGGTGGTCCCGGCCGCGGTTGAGGGTGTGCAGCACATCGCGGACGTCCAGTCCGGGGTCGTCCGCGATCCGCTCCCGTAACGCCGCGCAGACCCGGGCGACCGCGGGCCAGCCGCGACCGGACACCGTCGCCACACCGCCCGCCCATCCCGATGGCTCCCCGCCCGCGGGCGGTGCCGCCGGTGCCGACTCCAGGACGGCGTGCGCGTTGGTCCCGGCCAGGCTGAACGAGCTCACCCCGCCGAACAGCGGGCCGTCGTCGTCCGCCTTCCACTCGACGAGTTCGGTGGCCACCCGCACGCCCAGCCGATCGAAGTCGACGAGCGGGTTGGGGCGGGTGAAATGCAGGGACGGGTAGATCACCCGGTTCTGGATGCCCGCGACGACCTTGACCAGTCCGGCGAGGCCCGCGACGTGGTCGAGGTGGCCGATGTTGGTCTTCACCGAACCGATGACGCGGGATTCCCGGCCGGGTTCCGGCTCGCCGCAGGCCCGGGAGACCGCCTCCACCTCGATGAGGTCGCCCAGCCGCGTCCCGGATCCGTGCGCTTCCAGGTATCCGAGCTGCCCTGGCCGCAGACCGGCCTTCTCCCAGGCGTCGCGCAGCAGGTCCACCTGTGCGGCGGGACTGGGCGCGCTCAGCCCGTTGGACCGGTCGCCGTTGTGGTTCACCGCGGTCGAGCGGACGACGGCGTGCACGTGGTCGCGGTCCCGCACGGCGTCCGACAGGAGCTTGAGGACGAGCACCACGCCGCCCTCACCGTCCCCGGTGCCGTCCGCTGCGGCGTCGAAGGCCCGGCACCGGCCCGAGGCGGACACCACCTCGGCGTACCGGTCGTCGGAGGCGTCGGCGAACGTGCTGCGCACCGCGACACCGCCGACGACAGCCAGGCTCGCCTGACCGCCGCGCAACATGCCCGCCGCGAGGTCGAGCGCCACCAGCCCGGTCGAGCATCCGGTGTCGACCACCAGGGCCGGGCCCTGGGTGCCGAGCAGATGCGCGATCCGGCCCGGCAACACCGAGGTGCCCGTGCCCAGCAGGGTCAGCACCCCTTCGTCGGCCTCGGTCATCAGCTCCGCGTAATCCGAGCGCCCGCCCGCCATCACCACCGCGGTCCGGGTACCGCGGACGCTGCCGAGCGGATGACCGGAGTCTTCGATCGCCGCACAGGCCAGCTGGAGGCAGAGCCGGTGCTGCGGATCCATCAGCTCGGCTTCGCGCAACGGGATCCCGAAGAACTCGTGGTCGAACTCCTCCACGCCGGTCAAGGACGCGAGCGGCCGGTGGCGAAGGCCCGGGTCGGCGCCCGCGAGGCGCAGCCGCTCGGCAGGCACCTCCCGGACGCTGTCCTTGCCCTCGGCCAGATTCCGGTGGAAGCGCCGCAGCGAATCCGCGTCCGGCAACCGCACCGCCATGCCGGTGATCGCGATCGGCTCGGCAACGGGGGTCATGACGTCCTCCCCTGTCCGTCGACGAAGGCCGCGATCCGCCGCACCGTCGTCTGGTCGAACAGCTCGACCACCGACGGGGCGAGCGCGCCGAACTCCTCGCCGAGCCGTTCCGCGAGGCCGACCAGCAGCAGCGAGTTGCCCCCGGCGGCGAAGAACGGGGTGTCCCGGGCGACCTGCCCGGCTCCGGTGACGGCGAGCCAGATCTTCGCCACCCGCTTCTCGGTTCCGGACGACGGTGGCTCGCCGTCCGCGCCGTTGTCCTTGTCCGGCAACGGAAGCGCCGCTCTGTCCACTTTGGCGTTTCCGGTCAGCGGGATCTCGGGGACGGCGATCAGATACGCCGGGACCAGGGCGGCGGGCAGGACCTCGCGGAGATACCGGTCCACGACCGCGGGCTCGAACGCCGCCCCCGGGCGTGCGACGGCGTACCCCACCAGCGCGGGGCCGCCGCGCAGATCGGACCGCAGCAGGACGACGGCGTCGTCGACGTCCGGGTGGGCGCGCAGCGCCGAGGCGACCTCGCCGGTCTCCACCCGGAAGCCGCGAAGCTTGACCTGGCCGTCGATGCGGCCGAGGAACTCCAGCCTGCCGTCGGCGAGGAAGCGCACGAGGTCGCCGGTGCGGTAAAGCCGCGCGCCGCGTTCGCCGGAGAACGGATCGGGGACGAACCGCTCGGCGGTCAGCGCCGGCCGTCCGAGGTAGCCGCGGGCCAGCCCGGCGCCGCCGAGCAGCAACTCGCCCGGCACTCCCGCCGGCACCGGCCGCAGGCCGGGATCCACCACGTAGACCGTCGTGTTGCCGATCGGGCGTCCGATCGGCAACACGCCTTGACCGGGGCGCACCGCGTGCACGGGCTCGAACGTGGCGAACAGCGTCGACTCGGTCGGCCCGTACATGTGCAGCACCGCGTCACTGTCCACATGGTCCAGTGCGGCGGACACCGCCGCCGGGTCGACGACGTCGCCGCCGACGAACAGGGTCCGGATCGACGACAGCAGTTCCGGCGCGTGCTCGACGATCAGGTTCAGCTGGGGCGCGATGAGCTGCATCATGGTGACCGGGTGGGTGTCCACCGCGGCCCTGATCTGGTCCAGGATCGCGGAGGTTCCGGCGTCCCCCGGCGGGATCACGACCGCGCCGCCGTTGAGCAGGGGCCCCCACAGTTCGACCAGTGACGCGTCGAAGGTGAGCGGCGACAGGTGCAGGCACACGTCGCCGCGGCCGAACTCGTGGAAGCGGGCGCCGCGGACCAGCCGCCCGATCGAGCGCTGTTCGACCCCGACGGGGTTGGGCTTGCCGGTCGAACCGGACGTGTAGACGACATGCGCGAGGGTGCGGCCGTCGGCCAGCCGGGGCGGGTTCCCGGTGGCGGGCGCGGACGTGATGTCCGCCCACGACACCGTCCCCGGCAAACCGGCCACCGCCTCGGACGACCTGGTGTCGGTGAGGACCACCGCGGCGCCGGAATCCGCGACGAGCAGGCGCAACCGCTCCGGCGGATGGTCGGGCGCGAGCGGCACGTAGGCCGCGCCGGATTTGAGCACGCCCAGGATCGCGGCGATCGCCTCCGGGGAGCGGCGCAGGCACAGCCCGACCCGTGATTCCAGGCCGATCCCCCGCGCCAGCAAGCCGTGCGCCACCGTGTTCGCGAGCGAGTTCAGCTCGGCGTACGACAAGACGCCGCCGTCGTGGTGGACGGCGGGCGCGTCCGGGGCCGACGCCACTTGCTCCTCGAACAGCTCCTGGATCGATCGGTCCGGGAACGGGGTCCGGGTGCGGTTGACGTCCTCGACCAGGCGCGCCCGCTCGGCGCCGACGACCAAGGGGACGTCCAGCACCGGCCGGTCCGGTTCTTCGGCCAGCGCCGTCAGCGAGCGCACGAGGTAATCGGTGAGCCGGGCGATCGTGGTCTCGTCGAAGAGATCGGTGTCGTAGGTGACGATCGCCGTGAGCTCGTCGCCGCGTTCCCGGAAGGTGACCGCGAGCTCCCATTTCGCGACCCCCAGGAACGAGTCGGCCCGGGAGACGCGCAGCCCGGCGAACCCGGCCGGATCGACGACCCTGTCCAGCGCCACCGCGACCTGCGCGAGCGGGGTCCGGCTGAGGTCGCGGCCGGGTTCGAGCACCTCGGCGAGCCGTTCGAACGGCATGCCCTGGTGCTCCAACCCGTCCATGAAGGTGAGGAAGACCTGTTCCAGCAGGTCGGCGAAGCTGGGATTCCCGCCGAGATCGGTGCGCAGCACCAGTCCGTTGACGAGGAAGCCGAGCACGTTCTCCGCGGCGGGCAACGGCCGGTTCGCCACCTGCACGGCCACGGGCACGTCGTCCTGACGGGCCCAGCGGCCCATCGCCGCGGCGACGACGGCCACCAGCGCAATGTAGAAGGACACGTGCTGTTCCCGGCAGAGCGACCGCAACGCCGTGACCGTCGCCGCCGGCACCGGGATCCCGTACGCCGCGCCCCGGAACGCGGGGCGGGCCGGGCGCGGCCGATCGGTGCGGAGGTCGAGCGGGGTGAGCCCGGTGAGAACGTTCTTCCAGTAGGCCAGCAACTCCGGCTCCGCGGCCGCCACGGCGTGCCGCTCCCACTCGGCGATGTCGCCGTGCTGCACGGGCAGTTCCGGCAGCACCGGCTCGCGGCCGTCGGTCAGCGCCGAGTAGCAGACCGCCAGCTCGGCCAGCAGCACGTCCTCGGACCAGCCGTCGAACACCGCGTGGTGCACGGAAAGCGCGAGCAGGTGCGCACGCGCTCCGACGCCGCGCAGCGAGGCGCGCAACGTCGGCCCGGCACTCAGGTCGAACGGCTCCTGGCCTTCGCGGATCGCGTCGAGCCGCGCGGACTCCCATGGATCCTCACCCGCGTCCGGCACGACCGGGAGCACCGGCATCGGGGGGTGGTTCTCCGGCGCGCCGACGGGCCGGACCCGCTGGCGGAGTTCCGTGTCGTGGACCAGCGCCGTGCGCAGGCTCTCGTGCCGGTCCACGAGCCGCCACACCGACTCCCGCAACGCGGCGACGTCCAGCTCTCCTTCGATCCGCAGGAGGATGAGGTAGTTGTAGGCGAAGCTGTCCGGGAAGAACCGTTGCAACGGCCACAACCGGCGCTGCGCGAACGACGCGGGCAGCAGGACGCGGCCGTCTTCGTCCGGCCGCCGGGGCAGCCGCACGGGACCCGCCGTGGCGATGTCCCCGGGCACGAGGTCAGTCACGAGCTCCACCTCCCCCGGAGGCGTCGAGCGCGGTGGCCAGGCTCGCCACCGTCGGATTCCGGAACAGCAGCCGCAACGGGATCTCGCGGCCGACCGCGCGCCCCGCCCGCGCCACGACCCGCAGCATCGTCAGGGAATGGCCGCCGAGGTCGAAGAAGTCCTCGTGTACGCCGACCCGCTCGGCCCCGAGCACCTCGGCCCACACCTCGGCGAGCGCCTTCTCCAGCGGGGTGCTCGGTTCGTCCGCGTCATCGGTCCCGGCGCGAGGGCCGGCGGGCGCGGGCAAGGCCGCGCGGTCGAGCTTTCCGCTGGCGTTGAACGGGAGTTCGGCCAGCACCGTGATCGACGACGGGACCGCCGCCGCGGGCACCTCGCCGCGCAGGAATTCCCGCAGCCGCGCGGGATCCGGGTCCGCTCCGGCGGTGGCGGGCGTGACGTAGCCGACCAGCGACGGGGACACCCCCGGCATCGACCGGTTCAAGACCACCGCGGCCTGTCCCACCGTCGGATGCGCCCGCAACGCGGTCACCACCTCGGCGGGTTCGACCCGGGTGCCCCTGATCTTGACCTGGTCGTCCATCCGGCCGAGGAACTCCAGGTCGCCGCTCGGCAGCCAGCGGCCGAGGTCGCCGGTGCGGTACAGCCTCGCCCCCGGCTCGGGAGCCCAGGGATCCGGCGCGAACCGGTCCGCGGTGATCGCGAGCCTGCCGGGGTAACCGCGGGCCACCGCGACGCCGCCGATGCAGATCTCGCCGGGGACGCGCGCCGGGGCCGGGTTGAAGTCGTCGTCCAGCACATAGGCCCGGATATGCGCCAGTGGCTTGCCGATCAACGCGACCGGCGAGTCGCTGTGGCCGGGGTAGATCCAGCCGCTCGCGGTGATGGTCCCTTCGGTGGGGCCGTAGCTCACGACAGCCCGCACGTGCGGCACGACCTGGTGCCATTGGGAGAGTTGTTCGGTGGTCACGACGTCGCCGCCGACGGTCACCAGGCGCAGGCTGCCCGTCCTCGCCACGGGATCGGGATGGGCGATCAGGGTGCGGACGACCTCCCAGCCGTACTCCGGCAGCAGTTCCATCACCGTGACGCCGTGCGCGCACACCACGTCGAGCAGCTTGTCCGGACTCCACACCTCCTGGTCGCGCAGCAGCACCGTCGCACCGGTCAGCAGCGGGGTCAGCGCCTGCTCCAGCGAAGCGTCGAAACCGATCGACGAGAACTGGAGGACGACGTCGTCCGCGTGGATCTCGTACAGCCGCTGGATGCTGCGGCAGTTGGTCGCGACCGAGGCATGTGTGATCGCGACCCCCTTGGGGGTACCGGTGGAGCCGGAGGTGTAAACGAGATACGCCAGGTCTTCCGGGTGTTGCGCGCGGGCGGGCGCCGGCGGCAGCGACGGACCCGTGGTCCGGCCGTCCACGCACAGGGCGAGCCGCCGGTCGCCCGACAGACCGGGCGCGTCCAGCCGGGAAAGCAGCGCCTGCTCGGTCACCACGGCACTCACCCCCGCGTCGTCGAGCATGAGCCGAAGCCGCCGGTCGGGCAGTGCGGGATCGAGCGGGAGATAGACGCCGCCCGCGCGCAGCACGGCCAGCAACGCGACCACCAGCATCTCCGAGCGGTCCAGGAACACCCCGACCACTCGTTCCGGTCCGATGCCCTCGGCACGCAGCCGTCGCGCCAGCGTTTCCGCGGCCTGGTCCAGTTCCTCGTAGCTCAGCGTCACGTCACCGCAGACGACCGCCGCCGCGGCACCACGGCGCCGGATCTGCTCTCCGATCAGTTCGTGGACGAGGCCGGACACCGTGGGCGCCGGAGGCGGGCTGTAGCGGTCCACGATCTCGGCGCGCGCGGCGGGGCTCAGCGGGTGCACCGAACCCACCAGGGCCGCCGGGTCGGCGGCGAGCGTGTCGAGGATGGTGAGAAAGCCTTCCGCGATGTCGCGCACCGCGTCCTCGTCGAGGTGGTCGCGCTGGTGCTCGAACACGACCCGCGGTGTCTCGCCGAGCCACACCGTGACGAACAGCGGGTAGCCGGTCCGCCCGAACCGGCGGACCAGGTCCATCCGGAGCTCTCCAGCCGACCACCGGTCGTCGCTCGAACCCGGGTAGTTCTCGCAGACCAGGACCGAATCGAACAGTCGCGTGCCGGGTTCCAGCCCGGTCGCGGCCTGGAGTTCCGCCAGCGACTCCCCACCGTGTTCGCGGGCCGCCGCCAGCCGTTTCTGGTTCGCCCGCAGCCACTCGACGATCGTCGCGTCGCGATCCACCCGGACCCGGGCCGGGATGGTGTTGATCAGCAACCCGATCGGCTGCTCGTCTTCGGGGACGTCGGGCGGCCGCACCGAGACGGTCGAGCCGAACACGACGTCGCGGCTCCTGGTGTAGTGGCCGAGCAGCAGCCCCCAGGCCGTGTGGAACACCGTGGCCTGGGTGACTCTGGCCCGCTTGCACAGCTCACGCAGGGCGGTGGTCCTGGTCCCGTCGAGCAGCACGCTGTGCTCGCCGGTTCCCGGTTCGGCGCGGCGGCCGGCCATCTCGGGGAGCGGCACGCCACCGGTGAAACCGCTCAACTCGGTACGCCAGAAGGCAAGGGACGCCGCGGAGTCACTCGATCGGACCCCGACGGCGAAGTCGCCGAATCGCGGCGCGGGCCGTTCCGGTCCGGGATTCCCGGCGTAGGCGGTGGCCAGCTCCTCCAGGACCAGCGTCCGGCTCCAGCCGTCCATCAGGATGTGGTGCGACGTCCACAGCACCAGATGCGCCGCGTCCGCGACCCGGATGACGGTGATCCGGCTCAACGGCGCGGTGTCGAGCCGGAACCCGCGTGCCTGATCCGCTCGCAGCACCGCGTCGAACCGCGCGTCCTGCTCGGCCTGGCCGAGCAGACTCCAGTCCAGGACGGTCAAGGACAACGGCACGTCCGGGAGGACGACCATGCGGGGCTCCGGCAGATCCCGCCACCGGATCTCGGCGCGGAAGACCGAATGCCGCCGGATCACCGACCGCCACGCCGCCCCGAAGGCGTCGATGTCCAGCTCGCCCTCGACACGGAACAGATGCTGCACGAGGTCGGCGTCGTTCTCGGGATCGCGCAGCGCGTCCACGAGCATGCCGCTCTGCAAGGGGGTCAACGGCCACGAGTCCTCGGCCGTACCCGGTCCGGCGTCGGTCATCCCACCGGCCTCGAGGTGTAGAACCCCCAGTAGCCCGCCTGCTCCATGATCGGGCCGGTGCCTTCCGGCTGGCGGGTGAACCCGGTGAACCGGTCCGACCGGTACGCCTCCAGCGCGACCGGATAGGCCAGCAGGATGGTGGGCACGAGGTCGTAGTACCGGGCCTGCGCCTGCTTCACGATCTCGGCGCGGGCCGCCGGGTCCATCTCGGCCAGCTGCCGTTCGTAGAGGACGTCGAACTCGTCGTCCGCGAGGAACGAGGCGCTCACCGTGGTGTCGCGGTCCGAGGGCAGGCTCTTGCTGGTCTGCCTGGCCAGGATCCAGTCGGGGTCGGGCGGGCTGCCCCAGCCGGCGACGGTGAGATCGAACCGGCCGCTGTTGTACTCCTCTTCGTAGTCGTCGTCGGGCAGGCCGATCGACTCGACGCCGATGCCGAGTTCGCCGAGCCAGCCGCCGATGTGGCCCGCCGCGCGCTCGTGGTAGTCCGTGCCCAGCCGCCAGAGCAGCCGGAATCGCAACGGATCGCCGTCGGGGCCGGTCCGCCTGTCTCCTCGCAGGCGATAGCCCGCGGCGTCGAGCTCTTCACCCGCCCGCTTCAGATCGAACCGGTACCGCTGTTCTTCCGACGGTTCCCAGTGATAGTCCGGGAAGATGGCCGGCACGATGCCGCCGGGCGGACGACTGAAGCCACCGTAGACGCCGTCCCGGATCGCCTCGACGTCGATGGCCTTCGCGAGCGCCTTGCGCACCCGGATGTCCCGCAGCGCGGGATGACCGTCGCCGATCGGCTGCCGGTCCCGGTTCAGCGCGCCGAGGTTGAGCATCAAGTGGTTGTAGCGACGGCTGTCCGCTTCCACGACGGTGACGCCGTCGGCGGCCGAAAGTTTCCGGTGCTGCGTGAAGGTCACCCGGTTGACGACATCGACCTCGCCCGCGCACAACGCGTCGACGGCATCGTCCGCGCTCGCGAAGAAGATGAGGTGGATTTCGTCGATCGCCGCGCGGCCACGCCAGTAGCCCGGATTCGCCTTCAGGACCGTGACGTCGTCCTTGCGGTGCTCAGCGACCAGGAACGGGCCGCTGCCCACCCCGACGATCTCGACGGACTCGCCGAGCGGGTCGTCCATGTCCTCGACCGCGCGCCAAACGTGCTCCGGGACGATCGGCACGTCGAGCGCGGTCATGCTGGCTTGCGGCGCCTTCGTCCGGAACCACACCGTGTCGTCGCCCTCGGCCTCGACACTCACGAAGTTCTCGACGTAACTGCCGTTCGCCTCGGCGGCCACTTCGTCCGACATGATCTTGGCGAAGGTGAACGCCACGTCGCGCGCGGTCAGCGGCGTGCCGTCCGACCACGTCAAGCCCTGACGGATCACGCACTTCCAGGTCAGCTTGTCTTCGGAAGGCGTCAACGATTCGGCGACCCCGCTCGTGGGCTTGAAATCGACCGGCGACGGCGGCGTGAGGAATTCCCAGCACAGCCTGCCGATCATGGCGCCTGCCTCTTTGACCGCCCGAAACGGATTGACGTGGTCGATTCTCTGCGACAGGGCAACACGCAATATCGAATGCCCAAGGTCGCGTTCCTCAGCAGCCACCACACCCCGGCCCTTCTCAATTCGGGTACGCCTCGATTCACTTCAACCCAACCAGGATCCGGCGAGATCCGTCAACGCCGGTCAAGCGGCACCGATCGCCCGGCGCGCAGCACACGGCAATTACCGGATCGAAAGGGAAACAGAGTGCCATTCAAAGGCACGGAACGAGCGCGGCCGTCAATTCGCCGCACTCTTTTCACGCTTCGTCGCTCACGCCCGGCAGGGCGGTTCAGCGGCCGAGCGGTTTCGCGACGTCTTGGGGGACGTCCCCTTCGCGGACGCGCTGTTCCAGCCGGGCGACGAACCGCTGCCAGTCCGCCACGCAGTGCCGGGCGAGTTCGACGACCATGCCGGTGCAGTGCTGCGGCACGTTGTCCGCCAGGCTGAGCCAGCTCTCCTCCCCGCCCGCGTGCGGGTTCAGCGATTGCAGCAACGCCCGGCCGGACTCGGCGAACCGCAATGACGGGTCCGCCCGCAATCGACGCAGGACCGTCGCCCGGTCCCAGACCGGGGATTCTTCGGCGGGGCCGTCGATCCGGGCCGGCTCGGTCCGCTGTCCACTCGGGACCAGATCGTCGCCGCAGCGCAGGCGTCTGCGCACGTCCTTCACGGTGGTCGTCGAGATCCCCGCCGCGCGGGCGACCTCCTCGACCGGGGTGTCCGGGTTCGCGACCAGGAGCTCGCCCGCCCGGCGCCTGCCCTCGACGCCGTTGAGCGGCCGGACTCTGCCGTCCCTGCCGACCCGCGCGGTCAAGTGGGGATTTTCCCCAGTCGACCGGCGCCGGATCGCGCCGACGGTCTTGTGCGCGAGACCGGTGAGGGCCGCGATCGCACGGTCCGACCATTCGCCGTGGGTGCCGATGATGCGTCTGGCGGCGGCTTTCCGGTCGGCCAAGGCGAGCGACAGGCCGTGCGCGATGTTCGCTTTCACGGCGAGCAGGAACGCGTCGTCCGCGCTGCCGTCGAAGAACCGCACCGCGATGGTCGATTCGCCCCGTGCCTCCGCGACGCGGATCCGATGCATGCCGTCGATCACCCGCATCGTCGCGCGGTGCACGATGATGGGCGGCAAGGCGACCTCCCAGGTCGCCAATTCTCTTACGTGCGCCGGATCCTCGCCCGCTGTCCGCGGCGAGTCGGCGGGCAGCAGCGAGTCGATGGGCACCCGCACCACCTCTTGGCCGAGATGCCCTGGGACGGTGGCCGGCTGCTCCGCGGCGACTGGTTCCGGACGCGCTCGACTCTGCATCTCCTTGCCCCCCACAGCATTGATCGCGAACACGACGGCTCGGCGCCATCCTCGAATTCGAAATCTTTCGGACGCGGGCGATATCACCGGAGGACGACGGACGGCGAACGATGCGGGTGACCTACGGATATCTTGGTCAGCGCGGCTTCAGACAATGAAACGACCGTCCTTCCCCCAGTGGGCTGCCGTTCTCAAACCGATTGAGTGGACCGCCCGGATGCCATGGAACCAGCCGGACGACTTTGCGGGCAAGGGGAATACAACGAAAGCACCAACGAGAGGACGTTAGAACGTTCAGGGTGACTCCCTGTCATGGAAGTGCACCCGATAAGACTCCTGGAGTACCACCGCGACCCGATGCGGCGGACGCGAAGAGCATCCGACCTTTATCGCCGATTTGCGCGGATAAAGGACGCGGTGGTACCAGTGTGAAGGATGTGGCTGATGGGGCGCCTGTGCCGGTTATTCCGGCGAAGGCCGGTAGTTCGGGTTCTCCCAGACGAACGTGACCTTGTTGCCCGCCGGATCCGCGGCCTCCGTCAGTTTGACGAAGTCGTAGTCCTGGATCGGACCGCATGTCACGTCCTGGGCCTCGAGCGCGCCGACGGTCTCGTCGATGTCGTCGACGACGATGACCACGGTGCTCCTGCCCGCGGCCTCGGGGGCGTGCGCGACCTGGATCCCCGCGTTCCCGGCGATCCGCCACTCGGCCACGCCTTCCATGGGTTCGGCGTCGGGCCGCCGCCCGATCCAACGCTCGTACCACGCGACCGCGGCGGAATGGTCGGCGACCGGCAAAACGGCGTAAACATCCTTGAAACCCGGCACGGCGAGTCGTCCTTTCAGGAATCACGAAGTCACGATCAAGCAGTTCATGACCACTTTAGGACGACAAAGCTCTCCCGCGGTTCCGCTCAGCGGCCGCGGAATCGCGCGGCCAGCGCGGCGATCGGCGACCGCTTCGCCCGGACCGGAAGCCTGCCGGAGGTGATGTCGTCCAGCAGGGTCGCCACGGTTTCCCCGGCGCAGGTGCGGTTCGCGCCGATCCCGCCCGAGGGGCCGCGTTTGATCCAGCCGACGACGTACGCGCCGGTGCTTCCGTCGACCCGGCCGGCGGTGTTCGGGATCGTGCCGCGGTCGTCGTCGAACGGGAGGCCCGGCACGGGGACGCCCCGGTATCCGACCGCGCGCACGACCTGGCCGGCGGCGATCTCGACCGGCCCGTCCGGGCTTGTGACGCGCAGGCCGCGCACCTGCGTGTCCCCGATGATCCCGGTGGGCGCGGAGTGGAAGCGCAGGACGATGCGGCGTGAGTCCGCGTCCGGCGGCGTGGTCCAGTCGACGGTCTCGCGGTCGAGTTCGCGCAGCAGCTTCGCCTTGCCGGTGCCCGCGTCGATCGCGGTCGTGGTGCGCGGGTCCGCGTCGTCGACGACGAGCGGAACACCGGTGCGCCCGGACAGCGCGAGCAGTTCCGGGGAGGTGTAGGCGGCGTTCTCCGGTCCGCGCCGGGCGAGCAGCACGACTTCCCGGATTTTGCTGCTACGCAAGCGTTCCAGCGCGTGCGGAGCGATCGTGGTCCCGGCAAGGGTGTCCGGGTCGGCGGTGAGGATCCGGGCCACGTCGAGGGCGACGTTGCCGGTGCCGACCAGCACGACACGTTCCGCGGACAGGTCCACCGCGTTCGCGGGGACGTCCGGGTGCCCGTTGTACCAGCCGACCACGGTGGTCGCGGCGATGCTGCCGGGCAGCTCCTCGCCGTCCAGGCCGAGGCCGCGCGCGGACGAGGCGCCGACCGCGTAGACGACGGCGTCGTGGCGGCCGGCCAGTTCGTCCACGGTGACGTCGCGGCCGACCTCGGTGCCCAGCCGCAGCCGCAGCCTCGGGTGCTCGTGAAGTCGCGAGAACGTCTCGCCGATCCGCTTCGTGGCGGGGTGATCCGGGGCGACGCCGAAGCGGACGAGCCCGCCCGCGACCGGCAGCCTGTCGATCAGGGTGACCCGCGCGTTCGTGTGCAGGAGCAGGTCCTCGACGGCGTACATACCCGCCGGGCCGGTGCCGACGACGGCGATGTCCGGCGGCGCGAAGTCGCTCGGGATGGCCCTGTCGAACGTCGGCGGGCTCCAGCGGTGGAAGTTCGGCGCCGGGTCGGCGGAAGAGACGACCTCACGGTCCGCGTAGTACTCCGCGTTGATTCCCGCGTAGACCTGGAGCGGTCCGGTCAGCAGATCCGCCGGGAAGATCGCGTCCACCGGACAGGCGTCCGCGCAGGCCCCGCAATCGATGCACGAAGCCGGGTCGACGTAGAGCATCTCGGTGGTGCCGAAGTCGGGCTCGTCCGGGGTGGGATGGATGCAGTTGACCGGGCAGACCGACACGCAAGTGGCGTCGCTGCAACAGGTCTGGGTGATCGCGAAGGCCATGTCAGATCAGGTTCGCCCGCTTGTAGAACACCAGGGCGGGCTTGGTGAGCAGACCGCACGAGCCGAGGAACTCCATCAGCCCGGCACAGCTGGAGCGCATCATCGACTTGTGGTGCTCGTTGGCCTTCGCCTCGCGCAGCGCGCGCCCGGTGTCGAGTCCCGCGTTCTTGTAGACGTCGCGATTGACCATGCTGCTGACGATGAAGTACGACGCGATCGCGATGACCAGCGCGTTGATCCGGCGGCGCACGGGGCCCGCGCCCTCCAGCTGCTCACGGGTCTCTTCCCGGGCGAACTTCATGTGCCGGGACTCTTCGACCACGTGGATGTTGTTGATGGTGCGCACGAAGGGAACCACGCGCTCGTCACGCATCCAGTCGCGCTGCATCACGTCGAGGACCTCTTCGGCGACGAGGATCGCCGCGTACGCCGCTTCGCCACTGGCCGTCGCCTTGAAGACCCGGCCGAGCTCGACGGCGAGCTTGCGCGGGCGGTACGGGGGCGCGCCGAGCTTCTCCGCGCCGCGGGCGAACATGATCGAGTGACGGCATTCGTCGGCGATCTCGGTCAAGGCCCATTGGAAGGCCGGGTCGGTCGGGTCCTTGGCGTAGAAATCGCGCAGCACCATCTGCTGGAGGATCATCTCGAACCAGATACCGGTGCTCGCGACCGAAGCGGCTTCCTGGCGCGTGAGCTCCTTCTGCTGCTCCGTGCTCATCTCGGCCCAGTAGCTCGTGCCGTAGAGCGTGCTCCACTCCGGACTCGCGCCGTGGAAGTCCTTGTCCAGCGGCGTCTCCCAGTCCACCTCGGTGGCCGGGTCGTAGGACAGCATCGCGGACGAATCGAGCAGCCGCCGAGCGGTCTCGCGGCGGCCGTCCTCGGCCGTACCCGCGGTGCGAGGCACATCGGTGCTGGTCATACGGACCTCCCTGACAACGTCGGCTGGGTGTACGGTTTAAGCGTTACCGAGATTCACTGTTACCCAAGGTAACACCTAAATGGCCGTCAAGGCCACCCACCCCGCCGATCAGCGAGGAGACCCGACCTTGACCTCACCCAGCCGAGTCGGATCCTTCGAACACGACGGCCTCACCTTCGACGTGCGCGACACCGGTCCGCTGGACGGCACCGTCGTCGTCCTGCTGCACGGATTCCCGCAGACGAGCACTTCGTGGGCGGAGACCGCCGCGCTGCTCAACGAGCGGGGGTACCGCACGATCGCGCCCGACCAGCGCGGCTACTCCCCTCGCGCGCGGCCACGGGGCCGTTTCGCCTACCGGTCGAGCCGTCTCGTGGCCGACACCGTCGCGCTCATCGACACCATCGGCACCGGACCGGTCCACCTGGCCGGACACGACTGGGGCGCCAACGTCGCCTGGGCGACCGCGGCCCGGCGACCGGACCTGATCAGGTCCCTGACCAGCGTCTCGGTCCCCCATGCCGGGGCTTTCCTGCGCGCGATGCTGACCAGCGACCAGCTCGTCCGGTCGTACTACATGGCCCTCTTCCAGATCCCCTGGCTGCCCGAACGCGCCATGCGATCCCGGCCGCGGTTCCTGGACCGCACGCTCGCCAAAACCGGGATGACCCCGGCCCAGATCGCCCGGGTCCACCAGGAGATCGTGCTCGGCGGCGCGCTGACCGGCGGGCTGAACTGGTACCGCGCGATGTTCCTGCAACGTCCGACGGGCCTGCGTGGCCGGGTTCCCGTGCCGACCACCCACGTCTGGAGCGACGGCGACACGGCCCTCTCCCGCCGGAGCGCCGAGCTCGCGGGCGAGTACGTCGACGGCGAGTACCGGCTCGAGATCCTGACCGGCGTCAGCCATTGGGTTCCCGAAGAGGCCGCCACGACACTGGCCGCCATCATCGACCGCACCGCTACAGCTGCGGGCGAACTTTCCTGAAGCAAGCGGTCGTGCGCGGCGTATGTGGCGATCCGCTGGTCCAGTCGGGTGCTTCGCGTGGCTGCTTGGACGAGACGTGTGATCAGACGGACGACACACGTGATCGGCTGGACGACACATCCACACGGCCGCCTTCACCACGAGGCGTCCCTCCAATCACACGTGCCGTCCATCCAGTCACGTGTGTCGTCCGTCTGATCACGGGCGACCGCCAGACCAGCGGGGCGGAGGCGGCGGGGGGTTGGTGGAGGCTTTGGAAATATAGATTGTTTTATTTTTT
>NZ_JBHXJK010000087.1:0-37813 GCF_042723255.1 Amycolatopsis thailandensis | reverse complement strand
ACCCCGCGGGAAAGCGACATCGGCCGCCTCGTCGTCGACGGCCATACCTATCGCGAAATCGGCGAGCTACTGCATATTTCCGGGAAGACCGTGGAACACCACATGGCGCGAATCCGGGCCAAGCTCGGCGCCCAGGACCGCCGCACGACAACCGCTCTGCTCAGTGGAATTCTCGGCGGAGAATAGAGAAAGGACAGCGGTGTCCCGGGAACGAAATCCGGGACACCTTCCGGCGGCGGCGGCGACGGTCTTCAGGACGACCGATCCGGTCCGTTTCGGTCGAGTCGCAGAACTTCGGCCCGGGCGTGCGCGACCCGGCTGGTTTCCCGGCCTTCGGCGTGGGCGATCTCGCGTGCGAGGTCTTCGGCCGCTTCGATCTGGTGCCGGGCGCGACGCCGGTTGTGCCCGCTTTTACGGAAGTTCTTGCGGTCCTTGCGCAGTCCGCTGACCGCGTCGAGCAGCGCGGGCCCGACCACTCCGGCCTCGGCTTCCGGGCTGAGCAGGTCGCGCATCCAGTTCCGCTCCCGGCGGGCGGCGCGGCGCAGGACCGCGAACAGCGCGACGAGCTCGACGGCCGCGATCACGAACGGCAGCACCACGGTCAGCGGACCGCCGCCGCCGAGGCCGGTCATGTCGTCCCAGGCGAAGTGGAACACCATGGCCATGGCCATGGTCAGCACACCGGGCACCACCCGGCGCTCCCCACGGGTACGGCCCAGCACCCACATCAGCCCGGTGCAGAAGATGGCGCTGAACAGCGCGTGCGACACGATCCCGGACGCGCCGCGGACGAGGAAGATCTGCAACGACGTGCCGAGCTGGTTCGCGCCGAAGTTCTGGGCGGCGCCGTTGTAGACGTAGAGCACGTCCTCGAACACCTGGAAGCCCAGGCCGATGTACGCGCCGATGATGAAACCGTCATAAGCGCTGCGGACCAGCCGTGGGGCGAGCCCGATCAGCAGGACGAGCCCGAGCGCCTTGCCCAGCTCTTCGTTGATCGGGGCGCTGAGCCCGGCGGCCCAGCTGTCGGCGAAGGCGGTGCCGCCGACCTTTGCCCAGATCTCCAGCAGTGCGGTGTTGGCAGGGAGCGCGATCCAGAACGTCGCGGCGACGCCGCCCCAGACGAAGCCCGTCGCGAGGAGTCCGCCCGGCTGGGCGGTGTAGCGGTTCTGGTGGCGCAGCACCAGCAACCACGGCACGAGGTACAACGCGAACAGCAGCACGCCGCCGGTCAGGTCCGGGGTGTAGAAACCGCCGGCGCCGAAGTATCGCGCGATCGCCAGCGCGCCGCCGCCGATGCCGAGCAGGTACACCCAGAAAGCCAGGTTGTGCGGCTGGAAGAACCGGAACGGCACGCCCCAGCCCGACTCCTTGATCGCGGCCAGCTGGGCCGCCTTGCCGCTCATCGGGCCGCGCCCGGGGTGATGCCGCGCAGGAACGCCGTCACTTCGTCGCGATAGCGCTCGAACTGGTCTGGCGCGGTGCGTACCCGGACCAGCAGCGCGGGGGCGGTATCGGCGGGCTGCCCGACCTTGAAGGCGACGTCCAGCACGTCGCCGGCCGGGCCGGTGCTTGCCTGGACGACCCCGGTCAGCCCGGCGGCGGTCGTGATGGTGCCGCGCGCTCCGTCGAGGCCCGGCGCGTCGCCTTCGGACCGGTCTACCTGGTCGAGGAACGCGTCTGCCGACCCGGTGTAGGAGGCGCCGCGCAGGTCGATGGTCGCGCCGCCGGTGGCCAGGGTGATCTGCAGTGCAGTCGGGCTCGCCGAAGCGGCGGTGCCGGTGAGGGTGCCGCTTTCCAGTTGCCAGCCGACCGGCGGGACCGCCGTCGCACCGGCGCCAAGGTCGAGAACGTCACCCGCTTTGACCTCGTTGTGCCATGGAATCGCGGAGTTCAGCGCGGGCAGCCCGTAGATCAGCACCAACGCCGCGGTGAGCGCTACCAGCGCTGGGGTGAAGGTCCGCCGGTCGAGCCCAAGGAAACGGTGCTCGACCGGCACCCAGCCTTGCGGTATCTCCTGCGCATCACCCGTCACGTGCACCTCTCTCACGCCCTGATCCGGTCGCCACGAACTATAAGAGCGTTCCTGTTCGATTCGCACTTTGTGACGCCCCGGAGCCTGGCCGGCTGCCGGCGAGCTTGAACCCGCCGTGCCACGCTCTGTCTCCGGCTAGAGCCAGGACGCGAGTTTGTCGAGGATCTTCGTCTTCGTGGCGGCGCCGTTGAGGGTGGTGACGGGTTTGCCGTCGACGAACAGGATCATGGTCGGGATCGACAGGATGCCGTAGTCGCCCGCGATCTCCGGGTTGTCGTCGATGTCGATCTTGACGACGGTGAGCTTGTCGCCGTGTTCGTCGGCGAGCTCGGCGAGCACCGGGGCAAGGGCTTTGCAGGGGCCGCACCAGGGTGCCCAGAAGTCGACCAGTACGGGCTTCTCCTGGTTCAAGACCTCGGCGGGAAACGTGTCCGTGGTGATGGATTCGACGCTCATGGTTCTGCTTTCTCTTGTGCTCAGCCGAAGGTGAAGGAGAACGCCTGGACGCCGGAACCGACGGTGACGTCGAGCGCCCCGGCTTCGATGTCCTGTGTGGACAGAAGCTGATACGAGTTCGGGGTGCCGTCGACCTGGATGGTCTTGGTCTGGCCCTTGGCGGTGTAGGTGACGGTTCCCTTGCCTGCCAGGACCATGCGGACTTCTTTGGCGCGGTAGTTGAGCAGGATCTTCCCCTCGGCGCCGGTGGGGGTGATGTTCTGGCTGGTGAGGGTCCAATCGCCGTTGAGGACGAAGGTGTCCGGCGGCTGGGTGGCGGGGTAGGCGAAGGTCTTCGCGCCCGCGGTGTAGTCCTCGGTTCCGGCGAAGTTGACGCGTTTGGTGGAGCCGAGGTAGGTCTCGCGGGTGATGGCGGAAGTGTCCGGGGTGTCGTCGGCGGTGCCGGTGGCGGCGGGGAGCCGGACGCCGGGGTTGGCCTTGGTGAGCAGCTCGCGGATGAGTTTCTCAGTGGTGGCGTAGTCGCCTTCGCCGAATTTGATGTGCCGCACGGTGCCGTCGGCGTCGATCAGGTAGTGCGCGGGCCAGAACCGGTTGCGGTAATTGGTCCAGGTCGACAGGTTGTTGTCGAGGGCGACCGGGTAGCCGATGCCGAACTTGTCGGCGGCGGCTTTGACGTTGCCGGGTTCTTTTTCGAAGGCGTATTCGGGGGAGTGGACGCCGATGACCTGGAGGCCGGCGTCGCGGTAGGCCTTGTCCCAGGCGGTGACGTGCGGGATGGAGCGCTGGCAGTTGATGCAGGAGTAGGCCCAGAAGTCGAGCAGGACCACCTTGCCGCGCAGTTGTGCCAGGTCGATCGGTGCGTTGCCGGGTGTGTTGAACCACTGTTGGATGTCTTTGATGTCGGGGGCTTTTCCGCAGCTTTCGAGGTCCTTGGCGCCGTCGGTGCAGAGGTCGAGGTCCTTGTTCTGGTCGTTCTCCAGTCCACCGAGGTTCAGTGCCTTCTTGACCTGCTCGGAGTTGTTGATGTCGTTCTGCAATCCGCTGGTGTAGTCGGGGATGGCCCGCTGGAGCAGTTGCGGCAGGTTGAACACCAACCCGATGGCGAGCGCGATCATCACGATGCCCGCGATGATCCGGATACCGCGCTGACGTTTGCGGAAGGCCTTCACCCGTTCGGCGACCCGGCGCCCGGCGAGGGCGAAGATCAGCAGCGGGAGCGCGGCGCCGATGGCGAAGGTCGAGGTGAGCACGACGGTGTCGAGGCCGATCTTCCCGGTCGATCCGGCGACCGTGATCGCGGCGAGCACCGGGCCCGCGCACGGTACGTAGACCGCGCCGAGGCCGAGGCCGAGTGCGAAGCCGCCGCGGTTGGCGTCGGGGCGTCGTTGCGGGATCCAGCTGAACGGCTTCTCCAGCAGGTGCTCGAACTTCGGGACGATGAGCCCGATCCCGATCAGTGCCAGCACGATCAGGCCCGCCCAGCGCAGAACATCCTGCGGCAGCCCGAGAATCGACAAGAGCAGCGAGCCGAACAAGGTCACCAGGGTGAAACTGACCACGAGACCCAGGATGATCAGGTAGGGACGCGAGCGCGGGACCTTCGTCTCGACAGGGGCGTCCGCTGTCGTGACACCCCCGCCGTTCTGTTCCTTGTGGACGGACGGCTTGGCGCTTTGCACGCCGCCGGAAAGAAAAATGACCGGCAACACCGGGAGGATGCACGGAGAAATGCCCGTGACCAATCCCCCGATGAGGCCGATCAAGGCAAGTGTGAGCACGGTCGCTCCCGAGCGGGTCCAGTGGGTTTGGGTGACAGGAGAGATTCGTGCCCCGGGCGCCGGCGGATTGCCACCCTCGTGCTTCGAGTGATGACGAAGAGTCCACGATCGTGTTCGGAAGGTAACGGAACGGTCTCGATGCTCCGATCGGCCCATCCGGGCCGGTGAAAGCCTCGAAACCAGGATGTTCGCCGCCTCGGGAAAGCGCCGAGGCGCTTCAAGCCCTGTGGGCCGATTCCCTCAGTCATTAGGAGTTACCAGTCATGAAGCGCAGTACTCGCCGCGTCACCCTGGCCACCGGTCTCGCCGCCTTCGCGCTCATGGGCGCGGCGTGCGGCAGTGACAGCGGATCGAACAACGCGGGCAGCACCCCGGCACCGTCGTCCTCCGCCATGCAGCAGCCTTCCTCCAGCGCGATGGCCGACCCGGCCAAGGATCTCGTCGGCCCGGGTTGTGCCGGCTATGCGGAGAAGGTGCCCAGCGGACCGGGTTCCGTCGCGGGTATGTCGGCCGACCCGGTCGCCGTCGCGGCGAGCAACAACCCGCTGCTCAAGACGCTTGTTTCCGCGGTCTCCGGGAAGCTGAACCCCAAGGTGGACCTGGTCTCGACGCTCAACGGCAGCGAGTTCACCGTCTTCGCGCCGGTCGACGACGCGTTCGCGAAGATCGACGCCGCCACCATCGAGAAGCTCAAGACCGACGACGCGCTCCTCAAGAAGATCCTGACCTACCACGTCGTCCCCGGCCAGATCGCGCCCGACAAGATCGTCGGCGACCAGACCTCAGTCGAGAAGGGCGTCGTCAAGGTCACCGGCACCAAGGACGCGCTGAAAGTCAACGACGCCAACGTGATCTGCGGTGGTGTGCACACCGCGAACGCGACCGTGTACCTCATCGACTCGGTCCTGATGCCCCCGGCCGCGTAAGCCACTGTCCACATCGGACGTCATAGAGGGTGCCTTTCTCGCCGGAGAGAGGCACCCTCCACGACTGGACCACTGGAGCCTGGCTGTGACCAAGGTCCGGGCTCTAGGAGCCGGGTTTCTCGTTGCCACGATGGCAGCACTCACGGCTTGCGGCAGCGCCTCTGAAGTCGCGGGTCCACCGGGCAGGGTCGCGTTGCCTCCGGGATCCGTTCCCGCGGGAGCGGCAGGGCTCACCGGATCCCCGGACGGCTCGACCACGAAGGCGGACATCTTCGGCCCGGCGTGTTCCTCGAAGCCGTCCCGATTTCTCACCGCGGCCGAGTCGGCGGAGCTGCTCGACACCGCGGTCACGGTCTTCGCTCCCGCTGACGAGGCGCTCGGCGACACCGATCCGGAGCCGATCCTGCGCCGCCACGTCATCGGCAAGCGGTACGACGCCAAAGGGCTCGCGGTCGCCGGTTCCGTGCCGAGCCTCGACAGCACCGGTGGCCCGGTGAAGATCGACGGTTTCGGCGAGAACATGACGATCGACGGCGCGAGAATCCTGTGCGGCAACGTTCCCGAGAGGAATGCGACCGTCTTCGTGATCGACAAAGTGTTGAAACCGAAGTCCACCTGAACTTGTCTTGCGTCCGGGAGCAGGTGGCCCTGGCGCGGGGGAACGCTGATTCGGCAGCGTTCCGCCGGGCGCCGCCGTCGCTGGTTCACTCCATGGCGACGGCGGCGGCCGGCACCCGTCCGGGGACCGTCCGGATCCGAATCCTCCGCATGAGGTTCGGGGACAGGCTCACGGCGATGGTCATGCACGCGTCGGCACGCTGGACCGTGCGGTACGGCGAAACGTTGCGGTTCGCCGGGAACGATCTGCCGCCGCCGGAGGTCGTTCGTGTCCCGACCCGGCATGGCCGAGTCCGCGTGTACGTGTACCGGCCGCCGAATCCATGCGGTGTGTACGTGCACTTTCATGGCGGAGCCTGGCTGATGCGGTATCCGGCCATGGACGACTGGTGGTGCCGCTATGTGGCGGCAACAGCCGGGGTGACGGTGTACAACGTCGACTTCCGGTGTGGTCCCTACGTCGCGTTCCCGGTGGCGCAGCACCAGTGTTTCGACGCCGCGTCCCGGGTGGCTACCGGAGCACGGGTCGCGGTGGGCGGGTTCTCGTCCGGCGGTGGGCTGGCGGCGGCTGTCTGCCTGCAGGCCCGGGACGAAGGTTCTTGGCGGCCTGCGCTCCAGGTGCTCGGCGTGCCCGCGCTGGATCTCGCGAGCGACCCGGACCCGGCCGCGGGCGGGATGATCTCCCCGGGCCTGCGTGACCTGGTCCGCCGGGTGTATTTCCCGGACCCGTCGACCCGGGGGCACCCGTACGCCTCGCCTCTGCTGGCTCCTGAGCTGACCGGTTTGCCGCGCGCGATCGTTCTCACCGGCGAGCACGACGCCTTGCGCGGCGACGGTGACCGGTACACGGCCCGATTGCGTGAAGCCCAGGTGGACGTCGTATACGACCGGACGCCCGGGGCGGACCACTACTTTCTCACCGATGACCCGATCCGGGCCCGGACGACCATGGCCTGGGTGGCGGAAGAGATCCGCCGGGCGGTGTCAGGCGCCGCTTCGGAATGACGCCGCCGCGCGCACCGGGCCTTCGAAGATGTCCGCGATCCGGGTGTAGCCGACGTCGTTCGGGTGGAACCAGTCGTCGGCGAGGCTGCCACGCAAGGGGCCCAAGGCGGGGCCACGCATGTCGGCGACGTGAATCCGGCTGCTCGCCGCCGAGGCGTCGAGGAGGGCGTTGACCGCGTTCGCCGCGGCGTTGCCGTGCGGGAGCGTGGCGACCACCGAACGTCCGGCAGGGAGCCGGTCGAGCAGATCGGTGAACCGTTTCTCGACACCTCGGCGGCGGGCGGGGGTCAGCATGTCGTTGGCACCGACCAGGACCGTCACCAGAGCCGGAGGCAACGTGAGCATGCGGGGGAGCTGGTCGTCCACGACGTCGGCGACCCGGGCGCCGGACATCGACAGGTTCACCACCGCGAAGCGGTCTGCGAGCCGGGCCTCGAGGCGTGGTACCCAGCCGCCGCTGACGGTCCGGGCTCCGATGCCCTGCGTCATCGAGTCACCGAGAGCGACCCACAACGGCTTACCGGAGGCGAGGGCCTTCTGATTCGCTTCCGACCACGCGTGTGCGAACGGGATCTTCTGAGCGCGGACACGACGGACGCCGGGCAGCACGACCGAGGCCAGGTCGAGCACCCGGCCCGACCAAGTTCGGTCCGCCACCTCGATCTCCCTTCGGGGTCCTTTACCTTTTTCTTCGGTGCACGACAGGCCGCGGATGGGCTCCGCTTTCCGCGAGCGACCGGAGAGGATGGATCCACAAGGCGGTCGGCCGACCTGTCATCGGGTACTCCGGTGGTGGCGCTGGTGAAGTCGACCGAGATCTCACTCGCGACGAACTGACGACACCGGTTGTCGACCACAGCGTCGTCAGCTTCTTCAGCGCCGCACTCATCGCTGTCGCCATCGACTGGCTCAAACGGCCAGGTGCGGAAGGGGCGCGGGCCAGCGGTGCTCGCCCAGGTATCGGACGCGGTCGACAGCGGTTCTCCGTCAGCTTTATGGCTTCTGTCCGACGCCGGCCCAGACCACCGCTTCGTTCGACGAATCAAACGACACCGGTCGAGCGGTCGGACCGGTCTCCTCCGGATGCCAGTCCGGCGTCCAGACCCAGCCTGGGTCGATGACCTCGAAATCGTCGAGTAGCGTCGATATCTGTTCACGTGTCCGCAAGATGACGTTGCTGCTGCTGGATTCGTCGTACATTCGTTTAAGTTCGGCCAGGTTCTTGGACGACGCCTCTGGAACGCCCTCGTCTGTCACATGCGATATCGCAAGGTAAGAGCCTCGTGGTAACAATTCTCGGAATCGAGCGACGGATTCGGGACCGATATCGTTGCCGTACCTGTCCGGTTGATGAACGTGGAGGACCGCGATGAGCAACAAGGCGACCGGCTCATTCGGGTCAAGCAGCTGGGTATCGATCGCTTGCCGCCACAACTCGTCCGGATTGCGAAGGTCGCCGGCGACAACGGTCTGCCGGGACGCGTCACCTTCCTGATTCAGTAGCATGTTGGCGTGAGCGACGGCCACCGGGTCGTTGTCGACGTAAACGACGCGCACATCCGGTGTCGCACCAGCTTCGCGCTGCGCCTCGTCGGCCACTTGGTGCGTGTTGCCCGCGGTGGGGACGCCGGCACCGATGTCGAGGAACTGCCGCACGCCTCGTTTGGTCAAATGTCGGACCACTCGGTTCAGTAATTGCCGGTTGGCCAGGGCGATATTCCTCAACAGTGGGAACTTTGACAGCACGCGATCGCCGAAGTCACGGTCTACCGCCCAGTTGGCGGTACCGCCCAAGTAATAGTCGTAGACCCGAGCAACGCTCGGGCGATTCAAGTCGACACCTTCTGGTGGAACCGGATCAGACTTTCTCTCGGACACCGGCCGAGCCTCCCCGTCGTCGCCTTCCGGAATATTCTCCGATATTAGCGAATAAGTGGGATCGCGCTCGTCGAGGGCGGCTTGCTGTTGGGCAGTCGTTACGGGCACGGTCCTCACCAGCGCGAAGCCGAGTCGTGCATCTCAAGGAGAGCGGTTCTGCTGTCGTCGACGCTGAGCGCCTGTCGGAACACCTTGTTCCACTCTCCGATGTGGTACTCGACCTGCTGACGTCCGCGATAGATCCGGGCGGGGCCGCCGCCGTACTCGTGATAGACCATGTCCTTGCCCTGTCCGCCGAGCTTGAGGACCGTCAGGTCGTGGGGCAGGTAAGGCAGGTTCGCCTCGAAGGGCACCAAGTGCACGAAGAGGTGCTCAGCGTAGTCGTCCATCATCCGTCGCAGATGCTGGATCTGCTCGCGGTAAAGCCCTGCCTTGCGGCCGCCGGGAAGCCGATCGAACGACGACGGGCTGAACAGCGCCCGATACCGTGGCGGCCTGTCGCTCTGGAACAGTGCCTCCCGTTCCCTGCGTGCCTCGAGCACCGACGTGATGTCATAGAGGGCTCCCTCGACTTCGTACTGCTTCATGATGTACGGCTCACACTGGAACAAGTTGGGAAGTCGTT
Organism: Amycolatopsis thailandensis; assembly: GCF_042723255.1. Lineage (NCBI taxonomy): Bacteria > Bacillati > Actinomycetota > Actinomycetes > Pseudonocardiales > Pseudonocardiaceae > Amycolatopsis > Amycolatopsis thailandensis. The sequence continues at coordinate 28,492 of NZ_JBHXJK010000087.1, read as the reverse complement.
CGCTGTAGCAGCCGAGAATCTCCGCGGCCTCGCGCTCTGTCTCGAGCAGGGTCAGGTAGTCGCGGCTCGCGAGGACACCCGCCACCGGGCCGCCCTTCGCTTGCGCGGCCAGTATCCGGATGCGATCGGCCTCAGCGTCGGATACCTCGTAGAAGCGCAGCAACCGGGTCAAGTCTTGAGGACGGATCGCCACGAGCTCATTCTCGATCTTGTTGATCTTCGGCTGTGTGCAATCCAGAGCCGATGCGGCGCGACTCTGAGACCACCCGATCGCCTCACGAGCCTTCTTCAGGCTCGTACCGAGCTCTATGCGGGCATTGACGGCCTCCCGTGACACTCCTTCTCCCCATCTCGCCTCATGAAGGAACACCCGCCCCTCGAAGGCCACTGAAAGATGCATTTCCGCCGACCTCTTCCATCGATCGGGTCGTATGAAATGCGTGACCGGGGCGCGTGCGACTGTACGTGACGAGAGCTTAGCGCATGATGCGAGCCAGCAAGGCCGTCCAGGCCTCGCTGCCGAACTCCAGAGTTTCACCGCGAGGATCCTTCGAATCCCGCACCCGGACTCCGGAACGGAGGATTAGCAGCTCCACGCAGTTATGGTGCGGCGTTGAATAGCTGGAGCGCACCCAACGTGCCCGCCCGTCGTTGTCGTCCCTGTGCTCCTGATTGATGTCAGTCATGTCCGAATCAGCCTCCCCCGAGCCTGAGCGTTGCGATTAGTCATATTTCCCGACTATTCCTGCGCGCCTGTCCAGTAGATCACGGCAAGCGGCATACTCGCAGGTAGGGAGTCTGTGGGTCTTGCGGAGTCGCACGCCAGGACGCTGTCATCGGCTGCAATCGGTAGCGTGCGACTAATCGGCGACTCGGCCGAGAGTGGTAGGTGTTGCCAGCTGAACAGAGCAGCATTGCGCTCCCGGAACCACCGCGCGTCGCAACTGAACGTAACGACGCGCCTTAAAGGGTGAACCCATCGGCATTCAGGTAATTCAGTAATGCGGATAATCACGTTTTACGTCGGCGTATTTGCCGAACCTGTCGACCGCGACCGTTCGGCGTTGCGCGGCCACCGTTCAGCGCAAGCGGCTCTCTCGGTCTATCGGAGCAACCAGTCCCCGGCAGACTGGCTAACGAGTCGGAATCCTCCGTACTAACCGAACCGGGGAAGCTTCCGTGAAAACAGAGATCGAATAGGTGCGGCTCCCTGCTCGCGACAGGGAGCCGACTCTGCTGAACTCGCCCCTAGAGAAGAGGAGTTACAGCGTGCCCACTATAGATGGAGCATCGCCGACTAATCCAGACGAAGCGCCGCGCAAGTCGCCCCACAAGGCGCCCCGCATCACCCTCGTCATCCATGGATCGCCGACCGGACTACGGCCGACGGGCGAGCAAACAGATGACCCGGCAACGGAAGAGAGGCCGGACTCGCGGACGGTGACACCTCCGGGAGCGGCAACGAAGCGCCGCAATGACCGAGGCGGGCGCCATGAACTTGTCGACCCGACGTGGTTCGGGCGGCTCGAACGCCTGTTGCAGTCCTGGCCTCCCACCCTTCGGCTGGCGTTGCTGATCGCCGTCGTGCTGACCGGCACCGCCGCGATAGCTGCCACGCTGGGGATCGGTGGCCAGCTGGCGCTCATCGCGCTCAGCCTGGTCGAACGCCGCAGACTTCGTGACCGCATGACCCGGGGCGGCCGCACCACTCCACCGGGCAAACGCGCCAGGAAGTAGGTGTGTGCTCCTGGCGGTCAGGCCTGACCTGCTACCCGCCGGCGGAGGTCCTGTGGTCGGAAGACAGCAGGACCTCCGTGCGCCGGTGTTTGCGGGTACGTGAGGGCTAGCGGTAGGTCGTCTGGCGTTGCGCTCCGGCTGCTGGCGCACTATCCCGGCATGCATGCGCGGGGACAAATCCCGGAAGAGCCCGTGAAATTCCGAAGTGGACTGAACGACCCCGCTAGCGCGGAGACGACACTTCCTGCCCCTAGGTCTTTGAAGGTCATAGTCAAGAGCCGTGGCCGACGCTTTGTTCGCCGATCCCGCTGACCCTCGAGGCGCACGCGTGAGCCGACGTACGTTGACGCGGCTGTTCGTCCGTGAAGCCGGCGTGAGCTTCGACCGCTGGCGCACCCAAGCTTTGTCGAGGGGCGGCATCCGAGCCGACTTTCCTTACGGCCGCGAACGACTACTGAACGTCAGCCGGTCGTAGCGAGAACCAGCACCGCCCCGGCCGCGAACACCGCGCCGAGCCACATCACCGCCGAGGTCCCGGCGGCGTCCGCGGCGAGCCCGCCGACCATCGCGCCGAGCGCGATCGCCGCGTTGAAAACTCCGGCGAACAGCGCCGACGTCGCTTCCCTGGCCTCCGGCGCGGCCAGCAGCATCCATGATTGCGAGGCCACCGAGACACCGCCGTAGGCCAGGCCCCAGACCACCAGCAACGCTGCCGCGGCGAGGGTGGTCAGTCCCAGGAGCGGAACCAGTGCCATCGTCGCCGACAAAGTCGCGCCGAGGGCCAGCAGGGTCACTCGTGGTGATCGTGCCGCTCCGGCGCCGGAGGCGAAATTGCCCGCGATCCCGAAGAGCCCGTAGACCAGGAGGAGTGTTCCGATCTGTCCCGCGCTCACTCCGGCCACCTCTTCCAGCACCGGCCGGACATAGGTGTACGCGGCGAAATGCCCGATGACGATCAGCGCCACCACGATCAGTCCGAGGCGCACCCGCGGCACGCCCGCCAGCCGCAGCATCGTGCCCAGGCGGACGTCCTGTTCCGTCGGCAACGACGGCAGTGACAGCGCCAGCGCGGCCAGTACCACCAGTGAGAGGCCGCCGGCGCCGGCGAAAGCGGCCCGCCAGCCGAGCAGATCCCCGAGGTAGGTACCCGCCGGTACGCCCAGGACGGACGCCACGGCGATTCCGCTGAAGATCAACGAGGTCGCGGACCCGATCGACTTCGACGGGACAAGCCGTGCGGCCAGGCTCGCCGCGATCGCCCACACTCCGCCCATGCCGATGCCGACCAGCACCCGCGCGACCAGCATGACGCCGAACCCGGGCGACCACGCCGCCAGCAGGTTCCCGGCCGTCAGCAGTGCCATCAGCCCGCACAGCACGGCCCGCCGGTCGAACTTCCCGAGCGCCGGGATGAGCAGGGGAGCGGAGACGGCCGCGACCAGGCCGGTGACCGTGAGCGTCAGCCCCGCCGTGCCTTCGGTGACCCGCAGGTCGCGGCTGATCGGGGTCAGCAAACCCACTGGCAGCATTTCCGACGTGACCACGGTGAAGGTCGCCGCGGCGAGCGAGCTCACCGCCGGCCAGCCGTTCTTCTTCTGTCTGGTTTCCCTGAGCGCCATGTGTTCCAGGCAACCGTCGAGCGCGGCCGGGAACAACGGCCGATGTCTCATCCTTCTATGAGCGGGACTAATGGATCCAAAGGTGGAGGAAACCGATGAGCGGCCTGGAGATCCGGGAGCTGGAAGCGTTCCTGGTACTCGCCGAGGAACTGCACTTCGGCCGGGCGGGCGAACGCCTGTATGTCTCTCAGAGCCGGGTCAGTCAGCTGCTCCGCTCGCTGGAAGGCCGGATCGGCGCGACGCTCGTCGAGCGCACGAGCCGCCGGGCGGAACTGACTCCGCTAGGGGAGAAGTTCCTCGCCGAACTGCGTCCGGCCTACGAGGCTCTTCGGGCCGCGGTCGATCACACGCGCGCCACCGCGCGAGGGGACGGCGGCGTGTTGCGCATCGGTTTCCAGGGCACCATCGACGACCATCTCGCGAACGCCATCGGTGGATTCGAGAAGCACTACCCGGACTGCGCGGTGGAACTCACCGAAATTCCGCTGGCCGATCCGTTCGGTTCGCTCCACCGCCGGGAGGTCGACGCCGCGGTGGTGCTGCTTCCGGTGGAAGAACCGGATCTGGTGCTCGGTCCGGTTTTCTCTCGGCAGCCTCAGGTGCTCGCCGTCTCGTCTCGGCATCCGTTCGCTCGCAGGGAGTCCGTCACTGTCGAGGAACTGGCGGAATGCCCTCTGATCGGGATCCGCGGTCCGGCCCCGGAATACTGGCGCCACGCCCAGGCCCCCGAAATCACCCCCGAAGGGCGCCGGATACCGCGCGGGCCGACCGCCGGCACACTGCAGGAAGGCATGGGCCTCGCCGCGGCGGGCCAGGGCGGCATGATGCTGTGCCGCTCGACGGCCGAACACCAGGGGCGGCGGGATTCGGTCGTATTCGTGCCGCTCACCGGGCTGCCGGAGTCAGTGCTCGGAGTGGTCTGGCACGCGGAGGACAGCGGCCGGGCGCGCGCCTTCGCAGGGGAGATCGCCGTTCGGGCTCGAAGCTGACGTCGTCCTGCGGTCCGTCCGGTCTTCAAGTCCGGCTTGGTGACGCCGGAATGCGGGTCCCGGGGGAAGACTTGTCCAGGATCCGAAACTGTGATGCGCCGACGATGGCCGAGTCGTCCGTTCACGTGCCGGAGGACCAAACCCGCTTGTGCGAGGACGAATTCGCAGAAGAAGCCCGCGGCTGGTCAAGGACGGACCAATCCCGCCAGCCCGACCCGCCTGTGGAGACCGCGGATCCGACGTGGTCGAGTCGTCCGGGGAACCGAGTGGGTGATATGAGCTCCTCAATTAATGGGTGCGGCGGCATCCCACATGGCCAGCACCTCGGCCCGGTAGAGGTGCAACCACCTGTTCCCTTTTCCTTTATGTGAAAACTTCGGTTTATGTGAGCCGCCTTGAACTTGGAAGGTGTATCTCTGGATGTGCACTGCGGCTTCGTCGGTGCTCCAGTTGAACATAAAGCCACCGTAAGGGAGGAGAAACGGTATGACTCGGATCTCCACAAGTTGCGGATACTTCTCCTGAATCTTCTTGTAGTTTGACAGGGATGATTGAATTCGAGAAAGTTCCTGTTGCTCCAATGCCTCTCCGGGAAACCGCATGGCGGTCATCTTTACCGCCGCCGTGCAGTTCGGGTCGAGAAGCAGTATGCGCATCCTGCAACCCTTCTGAAGTTTCTCCTGAATCAGATTGTAGTAGCGAATCAGGATATGGCTTTGGTGAACTCCGAACAAGAAGACTTCGATTGCCGTCCCGAAGTCCGAGTCGAGTGTTTCGGGAAAAGAGATGTTAAGAACGCCTTCGCCTTCTTCGGTAGTTGAAGGGGGTTGACCGTTCGGAACATCCATTTGCGGCCTTAGGTCACCTGCGGAAAGCGCTTGTTGTTCACTTAAAGTGATCGACTTGTATGCCGTTGTGAGGCACGAGAGCAGGGCGATGATGAAGACAATGGCGCTGGTGATCGTAATTGATGGCACTGAATTGCTCAGGCCGACGGTGAAGCCTGCTCCAGAGGCCGTGGCAAAAGTGAATGAAACACCAAAAATTAGAAGATATGCCGGCCTTGTCGCCAGTCCTTTGGCGATGGTGGTCGCGGGTAATTCCGTTGCGTCTTCAGCCGGGTTCATGACCTCGCTCCCTTTTTTTGGTCGCTTCGGGAGTCTCGATCGTTCTGGAGACGACCACGCCGGACTCCTCAAGAAATCTGCGCTTCAACGGGTTGCTTGTGAGTAGTACTATCGATGCGACTTTGAAGTGAGTCAAAATACTGACCGCGTCAGAGTAATCTCGGGCGTCTGCTCGAAATCCAACAGCCTCATAGGCGGCAGATTGCGACAAGCCGAGCCGCTTGTTCGGCTCTGCCAGCATTTTAGCCAAGTGGCCGTTCCCGCGACCTTCTTGTTCGAGCCAAATTATTATTCCGCGTCTGGCCTTGATCAGTCTGGCCTGAGCGTGGTCCATCTGCGCGGAGCAATCACATGAAATTGAACCGAGGGCGTGAGCCGACAGGCATGACGAGTGAACTCTGCACAGCACGTCTTTGGCGCCGCAAATTTCACCGACGGTGAGCGCGACAGACTGGCAGAGGCCATTGTAAAATAAGCTCTCAAGAAAGACTCCGTGTCGGGTGGTGATACTATCTTGCGCTAAGAAAATCACTCCGCATCTCCAAGTCGGAAAAGAGGCTTACGCCGTCACTTGTGTCCAGCGGTCCAACTTCTTCCCAGAGTTCATCGTGCATGCTTACTATTGGTCGCACGAAGAATTTTTCGCCGTCGGGGCCGACGGTCTCCCTGTCGAACAGGTCGGTCACTGCTTGAAGCTTGGCTCCCTGGACATGGAATACCAGATCGCGAGAGTCTTGTGATTGTCCGTATTCTTTTACCTTGAGGCCGAGATCATAAATAACCTCATCGAAGGCCGGGTGAAACTTGAGATGCCCGCCTACTGCCTTGTAAAATATCGCACCTGACCTGCGCAGGTTCTTGACCGCCAGTTGGAACAAGTAGTGAGGCTCGTTCTCTATTACGCACTTCAGTCTGGCCAGTACGCCGGGGCTGAACAGTACTAAATCGCTGCTATTGACCTTGTCGCGCAACCTGCTGTCGATATCCCCGACTGCGGATGGAGCCAGGCCGCCGACGCTGTCGCCATAAGTAAATCGGCCTTCTGTTACGAGTCGGGTGCCCATTTTCGCGAGCTTGGACTCTGGGATCGCGATTAGCCTGGGTGGCAACTCTGGAATACTTGTGTCGACAGAACTATATTCTTGTGCGGCGACCTTGAGGCGCTCTGGCGTTGCTTTGAGGTCGCAAAATCGACGGTTCTCTGCGCGTAGAAAAGTAATTAATTTCTTGAGTGCTGCTCCCTGAATTTCCCAGCTGAAGATAAACCAGGATTTGTACTCGATCAGCCCTTCCCGCTGAACCCAAATGCGGCGTACCTCTGGTGTGGTCTCGGGTAAACCATCAATCGAATGCGTCATTGTTACCAACTCTGTGCTAGATTTGACAGTCATTTGACAAATTCTTTCTGCTTGGTTCTAATGTTTCCATTGCGACAGGATGAACTTGTACTCGCTTCCGGATATCTCGCTTCCAGACGGGTATCCTCCAGCGCGAATCGCTGGTCCGGAGTCGGTTTCCTTCAGTGGTCCATCGGGTGAGTAGATAATTGAATACTCGATACTGAGTGATCCGAATCTAATCACGACCCAATGTTGCTCTGCTAAGTGTGGCTTCAGGAGATTGTAAAGGCGCTCGGCCTCCTGGTGGCTTTCGGCGGGCTGGCAATTGGTGTCGAACATTTGAGCCAGTGTGCCCAGTTCCACGGTTACCAGGTTCGCTCCGAAGAGAAGTCGAAGTACTTCATCTCTGTCGGCGTGGTCGATTATGTTATGGGGAACCACGTCTATGGCCAGCAGGCAACCTGCGCTTCGAGCGGCTTGAGCTACTAGATGTGCTGATGTGGACGAATCTGGGGAAGCCAGTAACAGGCAATCCATGGTGAGCATGTCGGATCCAAGGGCCGACGGAAGGTTTTCATGGATCCACTCCGGATCCATTGACAAGTATGGAGACCTTGGACTGGCTACGGAAAAACGACTTGTCGAAGCAGGGGTGCCGGAATCGCAGAATAGAGCGATAGTTGTCCCATTTGGGGTATCAACTTCTTGAAGTGTCGAACTGGTTGCTGCCTCGTTCACGGCCAGTCGAAGGTTGTCTGAATAGCTGTCCATGCCGAGAGCGGAGACTACGTGTCTCGAATTGAAGTAAGGAGCAAACGCTCGACACATCGATAGTGCTGTCCCGCCAGGGGTGATCAAAACTTCTCTGTAGGACGTGTATTGAGAGCACGCGGGCCCGAAATCGTAGCTGCCAAGTTGGACATTCACGTCGACCCGAAGGTCGCCAACGATGGTAATCGAGAACTTGGACCCCGCTGACTTCCCCGCCAAGGTCGAGTCGGTCGGGGACTGCGGCGAAGGGTTCGGGTCGGGTGACGCTGGGGTGTCATGCAGTCTCCATCTCATAGGCCGGTTGCCGACGTCGGGCATTTATTTGTTATCCTTTGACGTGTTTTATGCTGGCTGCAATCCTTTGTGATGCATCGTCAATGGTGACCTTATTTTGGTTGAGCGAGTTTGCTGACAGTGCTCCGAATTTGGTTGACTATTCCCGGATTTTTGAACGACATCGCCCTGGTTGGCAGGAATCAGTCCTGGCGAGAGTTCAGAGATCATCAGACTCGGATGCCTGATGATCATTTTTTCGCACCCCGCACCCTCGGTCCTTCCCGGTTTGAGGCCTGCTCGTTTCAACACTGTCACCTGTGTGCCGTTCGTAGAACCATAGCGGACCTGGTGTTGCCAGACGGACGCACAGGTCTGACAACTTCGCGACGCGGGTTCGAGTAGGTATCACGGAGAGTTCGTATTGACGCGACCTGTCACCCGTTCGGTTTGCGTATTCGCGCGATATGCTAAACGGGTTGCACTGAATGTAGTTGATTGGCGTTATCCCAAAGCGGCTCGGTTGGCACTTCTCGGCGACTTGGCAAGGGTGTACCTGCGCCTGGGCGCCGCGTTGATCCGTCTGTGTCATACCACTCATCCAAATGGGTTGGTATCTCAACCGCCGCGGCAGGCAGCGGCCGCTCGACCGATTCCCCGCATCAAAGTCCAGGACGGCAGCACGACCGTGTCCGCTGGACTGTGTCGCGCACACCGAATTCCGTTGGCTCACCTGGCGAACCATCTCCTTGGAGGAAACTGCCTGATGGAGCCGATGTGACTGAGCGGCCAACTCGAAGAACGGTTGCGGCGGGCCGCGCTGACGAGCAGGGGGCTCGGACCGGCCAAGTCATCAGTGGAAACCAACTCCGCTCAGATGGGGACAACCGAGATCGGGCAGGCGGGCCGAGTGCGGCATGGGGCCGATCCGGCTGTGGAGCGCCGCTGACGAACCCTGTCTTCTGAAGGCCATACTGCTGGTCTTACTCGGTCTGGTAGCCGTCATGCCCGCCATATCGATCATGCGGTATGTCTGATTTCAGGTGCCGATTCGGTATTTTTCTCATCTGGGTTGTCGGCGTGAGTGTGGGGTCGACGGTGTTGTCGTTCGGGGTGCGGCCGGCGTTTCATGGGGGTGGTGTGGTTCGGGTCTGGCTGGACTCAAGGTGCGGGATCGTGTTTCTCGGGGGTCATTTTCAGGGGATGCCGCTGCTCGTACCTCTCGCCGGGGAAGCCAGGTGCTGTCCGTGCTGCGCGGGGGCTAGTTCCGAAGGAGACTGGAAACCTGGCTACGGCTGCTTTCTGGATGAGGAATGGCGCCGCCGATTCCCGCCACGCGGTCGGCATCCTGGCCTGCTGTGGGCGTGTAGAGCCCTCACAAGTGGACCTGCCGCGATACCACTGGAGGACTATCTTCGAAATTTTTCGCGCTGCCGGCCGTCCGACAGCCGTCGCGACATCGAGACGAGGTCGCTGTCATGGACCACGGCGGCGCGAGGGCGACGGTGCAGAAACCCAGTGCGCGGCACGCCGCCACCTCCTCCATGCCGACGAACTTGTCGACTGTTCCGAACGGCAAGCTCGCTCACGGCCAAGTCGTGTCGGGACCAACCGGACATGGTCAGCAGCACCGGTGTAGCGCACGCACATCCGACCACTTTTTTGCTGTCCGCAGGGGGCTGAGCGCAAGGTCGACGGGAGAAGCAGCCGCTGCTGCGGCACGAGACAGCTATTGGATAGATGGCTACTCTGATCAATATGCGCATCCTCTTGTCAAGTGTTCCGCAGCACGGTCACCTGCTGCCGCTGCTCCCGCTCGCGCGGGCCTTCCGGGATCGCGGCCACGACGTGGCTGTGCTGACCGCGGCCGGAATGGCGCCGGTGCTCGCGCCGCAGGGTCTTGACCTGCTGGCCGCCGGTCCGTTGCCGGACGTGCTGTTCGCCGAGGTCGCGCGGCGTACCGGGGCCGACCCGGCGACGAACCCCACGCCCGACTCGGTGGCCGAGTTCTTCGCGGGCACCCGTGTCGACCTGACCGCGGACGAGGCGCTCGCCGTCACCGCGGATTTCCGGCCGGACCTCGTCGTGTCCGAGCTGTGCGACTACGTGGGGCCCCTGGTGGCGGCTTCGACGGACACGCCGGTCGCGACCCTGGCCTTCGGGCCGCCGCTGCCGCCGCCGTTCACCGACGCGATGGCCGCCATGGCTCGCTCGCGGCACGAGGAGCATGGACTGCCGTGGCGGCCCGGCAAGTGGTTGCTGGACACGTGGCCCACGTCGATGCGCGCCGAGGAATGGCGGCAGCCGGAGGGATGGCTGCCGTTGCGGCCCGAGGCGTTCCGGGAGCCGGGTGCCGAATCGGCGAAACTCGCCCCGTCGGAGCGGCCCCGGGTGCTGGTGACGTTCGGGACCTTCTTCAGTCGGCCCGACCGACTCAGCCCGTTGCTGCGCTCACTGTCCACTTTGGACTTCGAGATCGTGGTGACGCTCGGGCTCGCCGCGCGGCCCGAGGAGTTCGACGTCGACCCCTCACGGATCACGTTCGTCGGCTTCACGCCGATGGACGACCTGCTCGACGGCGCCGACGTGGTGGTGACGCACGGGGGCGCGGGCACGACGTCCGCCGCCTTGTCGAAAGGTGTGCCGTTGGTCGTCCTGCCGCAGGGCGCCGACCAGTTCTTCCAGGCCGAGCGGGTGGCCGCCGCCGGTGCGGGGATCGCCCTTCTTCCGCCGTCGCAGACGCCGGAGGCGACGGTGGCCGCGGTCCGCACGGCGCTGGAGGACGTGGACGTCCGCGAGTCCGTGCGGATGATCGCCAAGGAGATCGCCGCCATGCCCGCCGCGCCCGACGTCGCCGCGACGCTGGAAGCGTAGCGATGACCAGGCCCTACCACTCGCCGCGCCGCGTGCGGGAGGCCGCCGAGACCCGGCGGGACATCCTGCGCGCGGCCACGGACTTGTTCTCCGCCAACGGGTACGCCCGGGTCACGGTCGCCGATATCGCCAAGAGGGCAGGCGTCGCGCCGCCGACGGTGTACGCGAGCGCGGGAAGCAAGTCCGAAATACTGCACCGCATCATCGGTGAGTCGATCGAGCGGACCGACGCCGCCACCGTCGTCGAAGCCGTCGGGCGGACCGACAGCCTCGCGACGGCGTTGACGCTGGTGGCGAACGGCACCCGGCTGGGCAACGAGAATTCCCGGCAGGTCATCGAGATCCTCTTCGCGGCGCTGCCGGTACACGAGGACGGCGAGCAGCTCTGGCGGCAGAGTACGGCCCATTACCGGCAGGCACTCACCGCCATCGCCGAAAGCTTGCGGGACAAGGGCTTCCTGACGGCGGAAGTCTCCTACACGACCGACGTGCTGTGGTTCTGCTTCGGTTTCAACGCGTGGCGGACCCTGGTCAGGGAGTGCGGCTGGAGCTGGGACGACAGCGAGCGGTGGCTGGCCAGGCAAGCCATCACGATTTTCGCCGAGTGAAGCGCGGTCAGGGACCGTTGTGGATGAGTGAAGCCCACAGATCCGGCCGATCCGGGTGAGCGGCGCGCAGGTCCAGGGTGGCCTGCCGGACGGCGTGGGCGGCGGAGTCGGCGGAAGGCTTTCCGTCCAGGTGCCGGTAGATCTCGCGCGCGGTGGTGGCCGCGATGTCGTCGGCGATCGGCCACAGGGTGGCGATGACGTGGCGGAAGCCCGCCAGCTGGAACGCCGACGCCAGGTGCAGCGACTCGTCGGCTTGAGCGATGCCCGGATTCGCGGTCGAGCAGGCGGACAGGTAGGCGAGTTCGGCGTCGGCCAGCCGGAGACGGCTGATCTCGGACAGGGTCAGGACTTCGTCGTGGAGCTGGATTCCACTGCGGGAAGGGACGATCAGGTCGGCGTCCGCGTGACAGGCGAAATGGGCCCACGTCGCCGCGCTCAATTGGGCGAGGACGGCGTCGGCCGTGGCGTTCTCGTCGATCAGCAGCGGCAGGCCGGGGTGGGCGCTGTGAAGGTGTTCCGCTTCGCCGACGGTGGCCGGTAGCGGAGACGCGCCCGGGGCATTGCGGACGGCGACGGTCAGTTGCCTGCGTTCGGTCGACGGCGGACGGGATCGGGCGTGGGACAACGTGCGCAGGGTCGCCGTATAGGAGGAGACCACGGCGTCCAGCGCGCCCGGTTCACCAGGACGCCCGGCGGCGTGCCACGGGAACAAGCCGAGCAGATCGGTCGGCATCCACCACACCCGTCGGATGGCGGGTAAAGCGGCCAGGATCGGGGCGACGGCGACTTCCCACAGCCAGCCGAGGATTTCCGGGATCACCCGCCGTTGGTGCAGGACGGCGGCGAACCCGCTTCGCTGGTTGACGTCGATGAGGTGCTGGACCCGCTCGTGCAGTCCGGCGCCGCCGAGGCCGGGCAGGCGGACGAGGATCGGGTCGCCGGTGGCCGTGACGATGATCGCTTCGCCCTGGTGGAGGTTCGTGTTGACCAGGACCACCGCGCCATCGGCCGCCGCCGTCCGCAGTTCGGGGAACGCCGGTGTCGCAAGGGAATCGGTGCCGAGTTCGGCGGCCAGCAGGATGCCTCGCCCTCGCTCGGCCGCCTCGACGGCGCCCGCCGGATCGTCGAAGGCGCAATGCGCGGCGATGCTTTCCCGCACCAGCCCCGTGTACTGGCCTATCCGGTATTCGCGGTCGCGCCAGTCCGCGCCCGACGGCGGCAGCGACGACAACAGCGCGGCGGCCGAGTCCAGCAGCGCCGCGGCCCGGCGGTGGTCACCGAGCACCGTCGCCACCCGGCCCGCCACGTGATACGAGCGTACCCGCTGCGTCGCCGAAGCCGTGGCGGCCGATTCCACGATCACGTCGATGAGGGGATCGAGACGGCCCTCGTCCACGGGACGGCCCGTGGTGTCGGCGAACTGGTGGTGCGCCTGGCCGAGGTTCGCGGACATCATGGCCAGCTCGGGGTGACCGGCCGGCAGGGACGCCAGCGCCTGCTCCTGGAACTCGATGCCGCGTCGCATGTCCGCCGCGTCGGCGGAATGCCGGTATCGCAGCTGGTAGACGGTGTTGAGTTCGGACAGGCACCGATGCCGGGTGGGGTGATCGGCGGGCAGCGTGTCCAGTGCCAGATGGGCGAGTTCGATCGCCCGGTTCAGGTTGGCGACGTCGCCGTGGTGGTTGTACTGGTCCCGGTACGCGGCGGACACCGTCCGGACGGTGACGATCCGCGTCGGGTCTTCGGCGGGAATGGCGGCCAGCGCCCGCTCACCCAGTTCGATGGCGTGCGCGCGGTCGGCGGACGCCTCGGTGTGCTCCGCCCGGCTCCGATAGGCGACGCAGAGATTGGACAGCGACGTGACGCGGGTCGGATGCCCCTCGGGCAGCAGCGCGAGTGCTTCCTCGTCGACGTCGATGGCCTGCTGGAGATCCGAAAGCAGGCCGGTGTGCCCGTAGAGTCGTTGCAGCGCGGGGCTGAGATTGCCCAGCGCGCTCGCGCGGTCCGGGGAACCGGCCGGACTCGCCGCCACCGCCAGCCTGCCGTAGTCGATCGCGCGCCGCAGCTGGGCCAGGTCCTGCGTCGCCTCGTACAGATAGCGACAGGCCAGGTTGAGCATGGACGCCGGCACACCGCGCCGCACGTCGCCGTCGGGCAGCGATACCAGCGCGCGCTCACCCGACTTCACGGCACGGTGCAGATCGGCGACGTCGCCGAGCCGCTGGAAACGCTCGCGGTACAGCACGCACAGGTCGGTCAGCGGCTTGAACAGGCCCGGTTCCGCCGCGTGCGCCCGCTCCTCGAGGTCGATCGCGTGCCGCAGATCGGCGACGTCGCCCAGACGCTCGTACCGGCGGAAGTGGATCGCGCCGACCCGGGCGAGACTGCTCGCGTGCTCCGGGTCCCCGGCGGGCGTCCGGGCCAAGACCCGCTCGGCGCAGTCGATCGCGGCGCTCAGGTCGCCGAGGTCGCCGGTCCTGATCGACCGCTCGCAATAGGTGTCGGCGAGATTGGACAGGCACGCCACGCCCTGGGGGTCGTCGGCGGGACACGAGGCCACCGCCGTCGTGGTCAGTTCGATCGAGCGGGTCAGATCCGGGATCGCGTCGGTCCGCCCGTAGCGGGCGCGATACGCAACTCCGAGATTCGACAGGATTCCCGCGAGTTCCTGGTGATCCGCCGGGAGGAACCGGATCGCGCGTTCCCCGGTCTCGATGGCGTGCTCCAGATCGTCCACCTGGTGGGTGCGCCGGTAACGCCACTGATAGCCCACGATGAGCAGCGCGATCCGGCTGCCGGCGCGAGGGTCTTCGGTCCCGGCGACCGCCGCCGACAGCAGCATGATCCCGGCGTCCAAGAGCCGCGGCTCGGGATCACGTGAACCGGCGAGCAGCAGGTCGCGGCCGATCTCGGCCTGGGAGTCCGCCTCGGCGACCGGCCCGATGAGCGCCCGCACCGGCTCGGGCAGCGCGGCGGGCCGGTCCGCCACCCGGGTGAGGAAAGTGAGAGACCTGGCCAATTCCGGGTATTTGCCGTCCGTGGTCAGCACGGAGCACCGGAAGAAATGCCACCAGCCGAGCACCTGGCACGCGGCGGTCCCGAGATCGTCGCCGGACAGCGCTATCGGCGCCAAGGCGTCCGCGTCGGCCCTCGCCGCCGTCGTGAACAACTTTTCCGGCTCGCGCGAGCGTTGGAATTCGGCCAACCGTGCGGACAAACGATTCAACGCCTCATAATGTGCCACCAGCCGATACCGTACCCAACACGGGAGAGAACGGGGTAGAACCGGATGGACGACGCCGAACGGCAAGTGGTGGCACGGTTCTGCCTCGATCTGCCGAATCTGCGCGCCGAGGTCGCGCGGCTCGACGAAACGAAGCTCGCGCAATTGACCCGGATAGAGCGGGCCGCGGCCGAAGGGCGCCCTATTTCCGGCCTGCTCAGCCGGTATTTCGGTATCGACCCGGCCACCGGAAACCGTTCGCTGCACGGCGGACTGCCCGGCTCCGGCACCGGACGGGCCCACGAAGAACTGTTCGGCTGCCCGCAAGGCCATTGTTCGCGTGAGGAACGGCCGGCTCCCGCCGGACCGGTGCCCCGATGCGGGCTGACCGACTCGGCGATGAAGCGGCTTCGATGAGCGACTTCTTCAAGGAACTGGCGAAAACCCTCGCGCAGCGGTGGGTCGGGCTGCTGTTGGTCCCCGGCGCGCTGTTCGTCGTGGGCGCGCTCGTCGGTGTCCGGCTCGGGCACGCGCACGCGCTGGACCTTTCGATGGCGTCGCAGGCGTTCACGGCGGCGGCGACGTCCGTCGCGGGCCGCGCCGGCACCGTGCAGGCGGTCGTGTTGGTCGTGGCGCTGCTCGCGTCGGCCGGTGTCGGTCTGCTGGTCCAGGCCATGGCGGGGGTCACCCGTGGACTGTGGCTGGGGCAGTGGCCGGGAGCGATCCTGACGGCCCGGCGCGTCCGGAAATGGGAACGGCGCCTGCGGTACCGGCAGGAGCTGGAGGCGGCGGACCCGGCGGCGTCCCGAAGTGCCTCGGCGCAGGACAAGATCGATCGTGCCACCGCGCGGATGAACGCGGTCGCGATGGCGCGGCCGGGGAGGCCGACCTGGATGGGCGACCGGATCCACGCCGTGGAGGCGATCGCGGCCGGGCGGTACGGCCTGGATCTCCCGTTCGCGTGGCCCCGGCTGTGGCTCACCATGCCGGAGACCGCGCGGGCCGAGATCTCCGCCGCCAACGGGGCGTTCGCGGCGGCGGTCACGGTCGCCAGCTGGGCCTGGCCGACGCTGCTGCTCGGCGCGTTCTGGTGGCCCGCGATCGTGGTGGCGGTGGTGATCGGCACGACGGGCTGGGTCCGCGGCCGGGCCGCGATCACCGATCTGACCGCGCTCGCCGAATCCGCGCTCGACCTCTACGGCTGCGCGCTGGCGACCGCTGTCGGTGTCGAGACCCAGCGGACCGCCGGGCCGATGGAGGTCGACGAGGGCGCGCAGGTGACCGCGATCTTCCGCAAGGGGCGATGAAACGCGTGGACGGCGGTGGGCCCCTGACGAGTTACGTCGGCCGGGCGGAGGACGAGAACGAGGTACGACGGCTGCTCGGCGTGGGACGACTGGTCACCTTGACCGGCGCCGGCGGTGCGGGCAAGACACGGCTGGCCGCCCAGGTCGCCAGTTCGCTCACGCGGGCTTTCCCGGGCGGTGTGACGGTCGCCGGACTGGGTGAGCTGCGGGACGAACGTCTCGTCGCGCGCGCCGTCGCGGACAGCCTGGGCCTGCACGACACGGCGGCGAGGACGGACCTGGAGGCCGTGGCGTCGTATCTGCGTCCTCGCCGTTCGCTGCTGGTGCTGGACAACTGCGAGCATCTCCTCACCGGCAGCGCGGAGCTGGTCACGACGCTGTTGCGCGACTGTCCGGACCTCGTGCTCCTGGCCACCAGCCGCTGCTCGCTGGGGATCGCCGGTGAACAGGTCTTCACGATCCCGTCCCTGTCCTTGCCGTCCGAAGAGGCGAGGACACCGCGGGAAGCGCTCGCGTCCGGCGCGGTGCGGCTGTTCGCGGAGCGGGCGGGCAGCGTCCTGCCGTCGTTCGAGGTCACCGAAGACAACGTCGCGGACGTCGTCCGCCTCTGCCGACGGCTCGACGGACTGCCGCTGGCGATCGAGCTCGCGGCGGCCCGGATCCGCGTCCTGTCGCCGTCGCAGATCGCGGACCGGGTCGAGCGGAACTCGGCCGTGCTGGCCACCGGTCTCCGGCTGCCGGTCGAGCGGCACCGGACGCTGCGCGCCACCCTCGACTGGAGTCACTCCCTGTGCACCGCGACCGAGCGGACGGTCTGGGCACGCTGTTCGGTGTTCGCCGGGCAGTTCGACCTGTCCGCCGCCGAGGAGGTCTGCGTCCTGTCCGAAGCGGCCGCGCTGGACGCTATCGACGGGCTGGTCGACAAATCGGTACTGATCCGTGTCGACGGCACGGACCGGGTCCACTACCGGATGCTCCGGCTCCTCCGTGAATACGGCGCACAACGGCTTTCCGGCTCCGGTGACGAGCTCGCCGTGGCGAAGAAACACCGTGACCACTACGCCCGGTTGGTCGAACAGGCTTCCGGCAGTTGGTTCGGACCCGGCCAGGACGAGGCGTACGAACGTCTGACGGCCGCGCACGCCGACCTCCGCGAAGCACTGTCGTGGTCGCTTCGCACTCCTGGGGAAAGCCCGGTGGCGCTGGAGATGGTCGTCGGGGTGATCGAATACTGGCTGGCCCGCGGCGCGGCCTGGGAAGCGCGTGACTGGATCGACCGCGCGCTCGCCGCGATGCCGCCGGACTCGCCGGGCCGGGCCCGGGGTCTGGCGATCGCGTCCCTCTGCGCCGCGCTGCACGCGGATCTGCCGCGGGCCCGGGAGCGGTCGGCCGCCGCCGAGGCGATCGAGGACGACGACGCCGCGCCCTACGTCGCCCACGCGAGGGCGTTCGTGATGATGCTGTCCACCGAGCCGAATTCACTGACCCACGCGGCGAAAGCCGTGCGGATCTTCGGCGAACGGGGCGATGTTCGACGCCAGATGCATCCGATGTTCCTTCAGGGGGTCGCGCTGGCCTACCGAGGGGATCTTCCGGGGGCGCGGGCATTGCTGGGCTCGATGCGGTCGCTGTGCGAGGAGGCGGGGGAGTACCGGTATCGCTCCATGGCGCTGTTCGGATCCGGGGTCGCCGAGGTCGGTTTCGGCGGCGATCTCGACGAAGGCGAACGGTTCATCCGTGCCGCGCTGGAGATCGACCTCCGCACGTCCGACGTGCTGTCCGCGGCGTACCGGGTCGACGGTCTGGCCTGGGTGGCCGCGCGGCGTGAGGACTGGGTCCGTGCCGCGGAGCTGTTCGGAACCGCCGCGACGCTCTGGGAGCGCTGCAATGCCGAACCCGACGTGGCCGTCTCGGCCACCCACCGGGCGTTTCACGAGGCCACCCGGAAAGCCTTGGGGGAGAAGAAGTTCGACGCCGCGTTCGCCGAAGGGCGGCGGCGGAATCCGCACGAGGTCCTGCACGCTCGCCCGGTGGCGGCGCCCGGCGGCGACCAGCGCGTCCTCCCGCCGCTGACCCAGCGCGAGACGGAGATCGCTCGGCTGGTCGCGTCGGGGCTGGGCAACCGGGAGATCGCGGCGAGGCTGGTCATCGCCCGGCGCACGGTGGAGACGCATCTCCAGCACATTTCGCACAAGCTCGACTTCACCAACCGGACGCAACTGGCCGTCTGGGTCGCCGGGCAGGACCCGCTGTGACCTCCGAAACCCTGGAGGTCACAGCGGGCAAGTGTTCAGCCGATCGGGCAAGTTCCCTTGTAGACGGCGATCTCCGGGTCGTTCGCCGGTAACGGGCAGAGGAACTGGTCATACCTGGTGTCTTCGTCCACGAAGCGTTTCATCCACGAGATGCTGTACTTGGCGATCGTCACGTTCGGCTGAGTCGGGGCCATGTGGCCGACGCCGGCCAGGAGCACGTACGCCTTGTTCAACGACTCCGGAAGGCTTTGGTAGAACGGACGGGAATGCGTGCCGTCCGGCGCGATCAAATCGTTCTGGGCACTGACGACGAAGGTGGGGACCTTCACGTCGGAGAACGTCGTGTTCGGATTCCAGCCGGTCAGCGGGATGGCCGCCTTCAACGCCGGTGCCTTCTGGGCCGCGATCAGGGAACCGCCGCCGCCCATCGAATGCCCCATGACGGCGAGCCGGTTCGGATCGACGCGGCTTTTGGCCCGGCTCTTGTCGGTGACGTACCGCAGCGCCGCGAGCAGTTGCTCGGACCGGTTGTCCGGGGTGTCCCAGGTGCTCTTCGTCGAGAAGGTGATGACGACGAAACCCTGGGAAGCCAGCCGCGGGCCGTACCAGGCGATCGCCGCCTCCGATTCGAGGAAACCGGGCGCGATCGCGATCACGCCGAACGTACCCTGGGCGGTTTCGGTCGGGAAATGAATGGTCCCCGCGCCGAAACCCTGTCCCGCCGGGACCTTCTCGGTCTCGGTCCGGAACGGTCCGCGATCCGCCTCGATACTGGAATTCGTGGGTGCCGGGCCGCGGGCATAAGGACTCTCGTCGGCGACGGCGGCACTCGATGTCCCCGGTACCGCGACGAGAAGTGCTGTCACCGCACCGAGAACGCCGGCGACCCACTGTGGTCCACGCTTCATCGCGCATGTCCTCTCGGGAAAACCGTTCCTGGAGCGGAACGGATTCCCAGATATAGCGGAACGGCGAGAGGGTGCGCGTCGTGGAAACTACTGAGAAACGGGACGTTGTGCGGAACTGTCACGTGGAAAGCAATTCTTCGGAGCGAGGCTGTCGCTCCGGTGACAAAAGCCGGTCTTCGACGACCGGCTTCCGCCGTCTCCGTGAGTGGGCCACCGGGGTCCGGAGTGGCCCGCTTCAGAGCGTGCCCTCCGGCCCGGCCTGATCGCTAGCCGTTTCGCGCACGCGAATGGCCGGAAAACGAACTGTCGAGGGGTGCGTCGAACGTTGGCGTGGCAGGTGCGGCTTTTCCTCGAGTCGGGCCACCTGGCTGTGGTGACCGGTCCGGTCACGCGGGACTGTGTGGATTTCTGAGCGTCCAACGCACCAAAATCCACACAGTCGGCGCCCCGGGGGGGGCTCACTGTCGCCGGTGGTGAGGTCGCCGTGCCCGCCGAGACCTGCTCGGCGCTTGCCGGGGTCGCGCGGCCGGATACCACGCCGCCGGCCGGAATACCTCCGGCGATCAGGCGAAGAATTGGTAGACCCGCATTGTGCCGTCGCCGGAAAATGCCGGTGGCGGCGTCGAGATGAGCGCATTGGTCGAAATGGAGCAATGCTCAGGAGCTATACGTCGGCGCGGTGCGTACCTGGTAATTGCGGCGCACGCTCGTACCCTTGCTGAGGTCGGCGCCGTAGACGTGCAAAGTGATGGCGACGGTGTCGCCGGCGTTGTGCACCTGGTGGATGTCGTCGGGCGGCGCCACACCGCTGACCGAGCCGGTGGGGCGTTGCCGCTGGGCTGTCCGGACCAGTCGATCGCCCTCGATGTCGAAGATGTTCTCCGTCTCGGTTCCTTGGAGCACAAGGAAAGTGCACCACACCAGGTGATCGTGGATCTCCGTGCGCTGGCCGGGCCGCCAGACCAGGGCGGTGATCGAGAAGTCGGCTTCCGCGTGCAGCGTGTTGCGGGTGTACCCGGCCGCGGACCCTTCCCGTTCCGCCGCGGTGAGCAGCCGCGGCGTCGGCCGGAGTTCGGTGAGAACGGAAGCCGCGGCCTGTGCGGTGACAAGCGGTTCGGACGTTCTCCCGGTGCACAGGCGAAGCCGTTTTATCAGCTCCGTGAGGCCGGGTCTCAGATTGGTGGAAGCGACGGTCATCGGTGTTCTCCTTCCGGTCGCTTCCCATCGTGGTCCGGTGTTCGAGGGACGTCCAATGACGACGTTCTTTCGCTTTCATAGGTAGTCTTTATGTATGCTGAATCTGGTCCAGCTCACGGTGCTGGCGGCTGTCGCCAGACACGGCTCG
Source organism: Amycolatopsis thailandensis (assembly GCF_042723255.1). Taxonomy (NCBI): domain Bacteria; kingdom Bacillati; phylum Actinomycetota; class Actinomycetes; order Pseudonocardiales; family Pseudonocardiaceae; genus Amycolatopsis; species Amycolatopsis thailandensis. Next base: position 8,116 of record NZ_JBHXJK010000087.1, on the reverse strand, counting down.
ATGACCGCGGCGGCGAAGGAACTGCATTACACCCAACCGGCGGTGAGCCACCATCTCGCGAGGTTGGAAGCCGCCACCGGGGCGAAGCTGATCCAGCGGATCGGACGCGGCATCCGGCTCACCCCGGAAGGGAAGCTGCTCGCCGCCCGCGCGGCCGAGATCGTCGGCCGGGTCGAAGGCGCCGAGGCCGAGTTGGCCGCACAGGTCGGATTACGCGCCGGGCGGGTCCGGCTGGCCGGGTTCCAGTCGATCCTGAGCACCATCGTTCCCGGGGCGGCCGCCGCGCTGGCCCGCGCCCATCCCGGGATCGAGCTGGGACTGGTCGACGAGCAGCCGGGCGAAGCGCTGCGCATGCTGCGGGAAGGGCGGATCGACGTAGCCTTGATCTTCCGGTACGCCGACACGCCACGCGAGGAACACGGGCTCCGGCTGGTCCACCTGCTCGAAGACCCGATCTACCTGATCTCCAGCGAACCCGGGCAGACCGTCGCCGACCACCGCGACTCCACCTGGATCGGCGGCTGCGGCCGGTGCCAGGACGAACTCGTCACGATCTGCGGGCGCGCCGGGTTCGCGCCGCGTATTTCCCTGGTGAGCGACGACATGGTCGTCATGCAGGCGCTGGTCGCCGCCCGGATGGGCGTCACCACGCTGCCCCGGCTGGCCCTGCGCGCGCACCGGCTGCCGGGTATCCACGCCACCGAACTGGCCGAGGATCCACGTCAGATCTACGCCGTCACGTATGGCGATCCACCGGATCCGCCCGCCGCCGCGGCGCTCATCCACGCGCTTCAGGCCAGTATCCGGTCCTGCTGATTCGCCAGGGCCCGTTCGACGGAAGCCCCGATGGCCAGCAGTTTCCGGTCTTCGCCGAGGGCACCGTCGAGCGCTAGCCCGGCGGGGAGGCCGTTCCGGTCACGCCCCATCGGCACGGTCAGGCCGGGGAAGCCCGCGATGCTGCCGTTCTGGCAGTTGCGGATGAAGGTCGCGAACGTCGGGACCGAGCGCCCGCGGAGAACGAAGTTCTCGACGGCCGAGAACTCCTTGGCCGTGGCCGGTGTCGTGGGAAAGGCCAGCGCGTCGATGCCGGTCTCGCGGAAGATCCTCGCGTAGGTGCCGCGCAAGGCCGAGCGGGTGGCGAGGGCGGCCTCGTAGACGGCCGGATCGACGCCCGGTACGACCGAGCCGGTGAAGATCGCCTGGACGTCGGCGGCGGCGACCTCGCGAACGAGTCGTTCGAACGAGACACCGGGCACGTACTCGCGCAGATACGCCCGGAGCCCGGTGCCTGCTTCGTGGATCACCAACGGCATGCCCTGATCGGCACTGAGTTCGGCGAGCGCGGTGTCGTCGATCGGCACCATCGTGACGCCCTCGGCGCGCAGGCGGAACAGCGTGGACTCCCAGAGTTCTTCGACGTCGTCCTCCAGATCGCCGGTCAGGAAGCGCTGGGGCACGCCCAGCCGGACCGCCGACGACGGGATCCCGTCCAGGGGTTCCGGCTGTTCCGCCGCGAGGACCGAGTCGAGGAGCGCGAGATCGGTGACCGTGCGGGCGATCGGTCCGGCCGTGTCCCGTGTGCTGCTCAGCGGTGTCATGCCGTCGGACGGGTAGCGGCCCGTGGTGGGCCGGAACCCGCACACCCCGTTGAGCGCGGCGGGGACGCGCACCGATCCTCCGGTGTCGGTGCCCAGGCCCGCCGGGACGATGCCCGCCGCGACGGCGACCGCCGTCCCGCCGCTGCTGCCTCCGGCGAAGTGGAACGGCGAGCAGGCGTTGCGGACCGGCCCCACCGGTGTCGTGTCGCAGGTGATGCCGAACGCGAGTTCGTGCATGGTCGCCTTGCCGATGACGGTGACGCCCGCGTCGATCAGGCGCCGGACCACGGTCGCGTGCTCGCGCGGGACGTGGTCCGCCAGCGCCGGGGTGCCCGCGGTGTTCGGCATGCCCGCGACGTGGATGTTGTCCTTGACGACCATCGGAACGCCCGCCAGCGGGCCGGCGGGTCCCGGTAGGCGGTCCTCCGGCGCGAGGTGGGCGATGGCGTGGAGATCGTGCACTTCTTCCGCTCTCGAGCGGGTTTCCGAGGCGCTCCAAGCTCTCTTCACGGCGCCAGCTTAGCGTGACAAGAGACACAGTTAGCGATAAAGACAATCATTTTCATTAAGCTCCGGCCGGATCCCGTCCCCCCGGAAAGGTCGATCGTTCATGAACCCCGGCCCCTCGTTGCACGTCCTCACCCGCAAGGATCTGCACAGCCTCGAACTCGCCCCGCACGAGGCGATCACCCTGGTCGAAGACGGCTACCTGGCCTACGCGTCCGGAGCGTCGCGCAACCCCGCGAAGCTGATGGTCCCGATGCCGGATCCCGCGCGGGACGCCGTCGCGTACTCGATGCTCGGCTACGACGGCTCCCTGGAACAGGCCGCGTTCAAGACGAGCTACCGGCAGGGCGGCACGTCGGCGGAGAAGTACTACACGACGATCACGCTCTACGACGACACCACCGGCCTGCCGTTCGCGTTCATGGACTGCCACCGCGTCGGCGCCACCCGCACGCCCGCGAGCACCGCCCTGATCGCGCGCTCCTGCGCCCGGCCTGGTGCGCGTTCCGCGCTCATGGTCGGCACCGGCGCGCAGGGAATCAGGACGCTGCCGTACCTGCTCACGGCGTTGCCGGAGCTCGAACGGCTGCGGCTGTTCGGCACCCATCCCGACGGCCTGCGCGACAGCGTCGCCGCGCTGAAGGAGCGGTTCCCGGAGCGCGAGGTCGAACTCGTCGACGACGTCGAGGCCGCCGCGCGCGAGTCCGACATCGTGGTCGCCGCCTCCGGCCGGGCCGCGCATCCGAAGATCCGCCTCGGCTGGCTGCCGCCGGGCGGGCTGCTGATCTCGGTCGCCAGCAAGGGAGTCCAGGAGGGCACGCTCGCCGAAGCCGACTACACCGTGGCCACCAGTGGTGCCCAGGTCGAGGTGACCGGACGGCGGATGGCGGGGCCGGACGGCGTTTTCCGGATCGACGCCGAACTTCCGGAGATCCTCGCCGGCCGCCTGCCAGGCCGTCGTGGCGACGAAGACCGGGTGTTCGCCTTCAGCAGCGGCATGATCATCACCGACATCCCGGTGGCGCACGCGCTGGCCGCCCGCGCCATCGCAGCGGGCCGCGGCCGCGAGGTGGCGCTGTGGACCTGATCGACACCCTGTCCCCGCCGCTGCCCGCGCTCGAACGTCCTTGGGCGCACCGGCTGCGCGACTCGGAGATCCTGTGGGAGATCGCCCGCGGTGTCGGCGGTGGCCCGTTCCACGTCATCCATCCGGCCACGTTCGCCGAGAACCTCGGGGGAATGATCGCGGCACTCGCCGCCGAGCGCGTCGACGGCACCGTCTACTACGGGAAGAAGGCGAACAAGGCGGCGGCCTGGCTGCGGGAATGCGTCCGCCCCGGCGCGGGGGTCGACGTCGCGAGCGTGCCCGAACTGGTGCACGCCCTCGGCAACGGTGTGCGCGGAGAGGCGATCGGGGTGACCGGCGCCGCCAAACCGGACGGCCTCCTCTGGCTCGCCTTGCGGCACCACTGCCTGATCGCGGTGGACGCGGCCGACGAACTGGAACGCGTCGCGCGCCTGGCCGCCGAACTCGGTGAGACGGCCGAAGTGCTGCTGCGGGTCCGGCCGCCGTCCGCGCCGGAAAGCCGGTTCGGCTTCGCTCCCGACGCCTTGACCGCGGCCGTGCGAAGGTGCGCCGAACCGGTCGTCCTGCGCGGCTTCTCGTTCCATCTGGACGGCTACGATCCCGTGCCCCGGGCGGAACTAGCCGCCTCCCTGATCGACTTGTGCCGCGACGCCCGCGCGCTCGGGCATCCGGCGTCGAAGATCAGTATCGGCGGCGGCATCGCGGTGTCCTATGTGGACGAAAATGACTGGGCGCGGTTCGAGTCCGGCAGGCACGACGGCTGGTTCCACGCCGGCCGCAACCCGGCCCGGACCTATCCGTACCACCAGGCGCCGGTGGGAGCGGCCATGGTCACCGCCGTCCTGCGGCACGAGGTCGCCGGGAAACCGCTCGCGGACCGCCTGCGCGAGTCCGGTATCGAGCTGCTGCTGGAACCGGGCCGTGCCCTCGTCGACGGCGCCGGGTTCTCGGTCTTCCCCGTGCTGGGCTGCAAAGCCGCCGATGACCACTTGATCACCACGGTCGCGGGCCTGTCCATGAGCCTGTCCGAACAGTGGAAGGGCAGCGAGTTCCTGCCCGATCCGGTCCTCGTGCGCCAGGACGGTCCTGGCGGCACTCCGGTGCGCACCATCGTCGCCGGTTCGAGCTGCATGGAGTACGACGTGCTGACCTGGCGCGCGGTGGAGCTGCCCGCGCGGCCGAGGACCGGCGACCTGCTCGTGTACCCGAACACGGCCGGGTACCAGATGGACAAGAACGAGAGCGGCTTCCACCAGCTTCCGTTGCCGCCGAAGGTGGTGGTCGACGGCGACCGTCGGCACGTCGACACCGACTATCCGATCCAGGAGATCCGATGACGATCGTCCAGCGCGCGTCCGACCTGATCGGGAGCACGCCGCTGCTGGAGCTCGCGCGCACCGGTACCGGGACGCGGCTCCTGCTCAAACTCGACCATCTGAACCCGACCGGTTCGTGCAAGGTCCGCATGGCCAGGCGGATGATCGACGACGCCGAGCTCGACGGCAGGCTGCGGCCGGGCGGGCACATCGTCGAGCCCACCTCCGGCAACACCGGGAACGGGCTCGCGCTGATCGCGCTGGAACGCGGCTACCGGTTCACCGCCGTGGTCGATCACCACGCGGCCCGCGAGAAACTCCGGATGCTGCGCGCGCTGGGCGCGGAACTGGTGTTCGTCGAGTGCCCTTCCGACGGCGGGGTGAGCTCGGTCCAGCGGCGGCGGGTCGCGGCCCGGATCGCGGCGGAAACCGGGGCCTACCACCCCGATCAGCACAACCATCCCGGCAACGGCGAGGGGTACACCGGGCTGGCGCTGGAACTGGTGCGGCAGCTGGGTTCCGTCGACGTGCTCGTCGCGGCGATCGGCACCGGCGGATCCCTGTGCGGGACGGCCCGCGCCCTGCGCGCGGCGGGAGCGGGCACACACGCGGTGGCTGTCGAACCCGTCGGTTCCATCATCTTCGGTGGCGCGCCGGGGATCTATCACCAGACCGGGGCGGGCAGCCCCGCCGGGTTCCCGATCGGGGACAACGTGGACCGGTCGGTGATCGGCGAAGCCCACCGCGTTTCCGACAGCGACGCCTTTGCCGGAGCCCGCGTCGTCGCCCGGCGGACCGGTGTGCTGGTCGGCGGCACCACCGGCGGCGCGATCCACGTCGCCCTGCGGCGGCTTTACGCGTACCCGGCGGGAAGTCTCGTCGTGGTGCTGTGCAACGACGCCGGGGAGAAGTATCTCGACTCGGTCTACAACGACGAGTGGTTGCGCGCCAGGGGTGTGCTCGACGAACTCGCCCACCGCCGGATGGAGCGCTGGTTCACCACCTACGCCGAGTCGGTCCGGGTGGCGACTCGCGACCGGCAGGCCCGGGTGGCGGTGGCGGCGTGAGCACGGTGGTCCAGACACGCGGCTACCGGGCGCTCGTCGCGCTGGCGGCGCCGATCGCGGGCATCCAGCTGGCGCAGGTGGCGCTCACCAGTGTCGACCTGGCCATGCTCGGACTGCTCGGGGTGACCGCGGTGGCGGCGGGCGGACTGGCGATCCTGCTCTACAACCAGATCCGCACCATGTGCGTCGGCATGGTCACCGGCGTCGGGAACCTCGTGGCCGCGGCGGCCGGGGCGGGCGAACTCCGCACCGGTACGGACGGGCCCGACGAGCGCGCGCGGGAGGAGATCCGGTCGCTCCTGCGGTCGGCCCTGCTCGTCGCGACCCTGACCGCGGCGGTCGGCGCCGCCGTCCTTTGTGGACTCGCGGCCGCGTTGCCGTTGCTGGGCCAGCAGCCGGAGATCGTCTCGCTCGCCAGGGCGATGATGTTCGCGCTGGCGGGCGGGCTCTTCCCGATGGTGTGGCTGAACGTGGTGCGGCAGTTCGCCGTCGGCCTGCGCCGTCCGGGATCCCTGCTCGCGGTGACCCTCGTGTCGATCGCGGTCAACGCCGCGCTCAACGGCGCCTTTATCTACGGCTGGGCGGGTCTGCCCGAACTCGGCGTCACCGGGATCGGCCTGGCGACGACGCTGGTCCAGTTCTTCACCCTCGCCGTGTTCGCCTCGGCCGTCCGCCGGGACCCGCTGCTGCGGCCCATGGTTTCGCTCGCGCTCTGGCGCGCGGATCCCGCGGTGGTCCGGCGCGTCGTCCGGCACGGGACGCCGATCTGTTTCACCTACGGCTCGGAGGCCGCGATCACCTCGATCGCGACCATGCTGATGGGTGCTTTCGGCCCGGCGATGCTCGCCGCGTCGAACGTCGCGAATCAGCTCGCCTACATCGTCTACCAGGTCAACATCGGGCTTTCGCAAGGATCGTCCATTTTGGTCAGTCGTGAGGTCTCCCGCGGCGAACGGCGCCAGGCCCCGGTGATCGCCCGGCAGGCGTTCACGCTTTCCTGGTCTTTCATGGCGGTGGTGAGCCTGGGATACCTGGTGGTGCCGGGGGCCCTGTTGTGGCCGTTCCTGCACGACGAGACCGACGCGGTGGTACTCGGCACCGCGTCGACGCTGTTGCTGTTCGCCGTCGCGCAGCAGTACAGCAAGGGAACCCAGAACATCCTCGTCGGCTTGCTGCGCGGGCTCGGCGACACCGTTTCCGGGCTTCGTTGCACGCTCGTCGGGTACTGGGCCGTCGGGGTGCCCGCGATGTTCTTGTGCGCCTACGTGTTCGCTTGGGGCGGTTGGGGTGTTTGGGCCGGTCTGTGCCTCGGTTTCGCGGCGACCGCCGTCCTGCTCGGGCGCCGGTTCGCCGGTTCCGTGACCGGGGTGGCGCGGTAGCCGTCGATCCGGTCGAGCAGGTCGCGTGAGCCGGAATCGGTCGCGCGACGGCGCAGCAGCCTCGCCAGCGGGGCGAGCCGGTCCTTCGTCCGGGTGGATCCGAGGCCGCGGGCCAGGTCCACGGCCTCGGTCCCGGTGCGGACGGCTTCGTCGAAATCGCCTTGGAGCGCGTGGTTCTGCGCGAGCATGCTCAGGGTGAGGGCCAGGCTGCGGGACATTTCCGTGCCGTAGCCGCCGGTGGCGTCGCGAAGCCGGGCGATCGCCTCGTCGCTGTGCCGGGGGCTGACCGTCTGGGCCAGTTCGGTCAGGACGGTACCGCGCATCGCGGCCATGTCCGTGGTACCGAAGAAGGCTTCCCAGGGGCGCGCGGCCGCCCAGGTGTCCATTCCCTCGAATTGGCTTTCGGCCCGCGCGAGGCTCGCGAGGGCGGCACGTTCGTCACCGGTCATGGCCAGCGCCCACGCCTCGTTGACCGTCAGGATCGCCTGCGCCCGCCGGGAACCGGACCGGTGCGCGGCCGCCTGCCCCCGGCGGAGGTGACTCAGCCCGCCTTCGACGTCGTCATGGTGCAGGGCGAGCCTGGCGAGGCGATAGCAGATGTTGGCCATGAGGTTGCCGTTTCCGGCCTCGGTGGCGAGATCGAGCGCGCGGTCGAACCGGATTCGCGCCGGTATCCGGCGGCCGATGTCGAATTCCGTCCAGCCGAGCAGATTGTGCAGATCGGCGAGCACGGTCAACAGCCGTTCCCGGAGCGCGCCGGGGACCGCGCCCCAATGAAGCAGGAGACTGACCGTTTTCACGACGTGCACCGCGTCGCGGCTGAAGGCGCCGCCTTGGCGGTAGTCCAGTGCTCGCAGGACGCCGACAGCGTTTTCGACGCACTCGACGTTGGCGGTCCCGACGCGATGCGGCGGCTCGCCGTTTCCGGTCTCCGTCATGAATCCACCCCGCACGAGTCGTGCCCCTCACGAGGATTTACCCGGAATTGATTGTTTTCAAACGTTCGCGGGAGGGGCGGCGTCGGTACAGGTGGTTGTGAGTCGCGATTCGGGTTAGAACCGACCGTGTCTTAGGTACCTGCTGGGTTCCGGCTGTGGCGGAGCGCGAGTCCGGCGGCTCAAGTACATGATGGCCCCCTTCCTTGCGCCTAACGCAAGGAAGG
>NZ_JBHXJK010000086.1:0-37934 GCF_042723255.1 Amycolatopsis thailandensis | reverse complement strand
CCTTCAGAGTAGGTAAGGAGGCCTTCACGGACCCACAGCAAGGTGTGAAGGTCGAGTTACCTCGGTTCAGCCGCGTGAAGGGGCCTTCACGCGTGGCCGATGTGACAGCCGTAACTGCTGATGCTCCTGTTGCGAACGCGGCGATCACCAAGTCCGTGAAGGCCTCCTTGAGGGACCCAGAGTCCCTCAAGGCGGCCTTCACGGACTTGACATGAGAGGGAGACCGGGCGTGAGGGGGTCAGTCGGGGTGCACGTCGACGACGTGGACGTTGATCGCGGGCGGGGTCGTTCCGAGCTGTCCGGTCAGCGCCGCGCTCACCCGGTACCGCAGCAGTTCCGCGACCGCCGCTTCGACGCCGAACCGGACCGTCACCAGCACCTGGAGCACGTCGTCCTCGAGCGCGACGGCCGAGACGTGGACCCCGCCGAGGTCGCGGCCGATCCCGGCGGCCAGCTTCCTGGTCATCAGCACCAGCGCCCGTTCCGACACCTGCGTCTTCCCGCCCGCCGAGGGCAGGTCGAGCGGAGGGGTGGTGTGCTTGCCGCGGACGCCGCCGACCGACCGGAGCACCCGCTCGACGAGTCCTGGCGGCGTCGGCACCGGACGGCTCGCGGCGGCGCGCACCTGCTCCCACCGCGGGTCGTCGCGCGGATCCTCGCTCATCACCGTTCCCGGGGTCGGAAGTTGTCGCCGAGTTTCGCCAGCAGCGCCACCCGCGCGCGGTGCAGTCGAGCGCGCAGCGCGGGCACGCTCACTTCCATCACCTCGGCCACCTCGTCGTAGGTCAACCCTTCGAATTCTCGCAGAATCAGCGGGATCCGCTGGCCGACGTCGAGTTCGGCGATCGCGCGCAGCACCGCGTCGACCTGCTCGGCGCTCACCACATGCCCCTCCGGACCAGGCACGACACCCGCGTCGCCCTCGTCGAGCGGCACGGTCGGTTTCCGGCGCCGGACCTGTCCTAGCGCGCCGTTCGTCGTCACCCGATAGAGCCAGGTGGACACCGCGGACTCGTACCGGAACCCGGGCAGCGCGCGCCACGCGGAAAGCCAGGCTTCCTGGACGACGTCCTCCGCTTCGGACGCGCTGCCGGTGATCCGCAGCGCCACGCGGTACATCCTGGCCGTGTGCCGCCGCACCAAGGTGTCGAAGGCACCGTGGTCCCCGGCGGCGGCCCGGGCCGCCAGTTCCTCGTCCGGAACCGGCGCGGGGTCGCTCACCCGCCCTCCCGGCGGCGGTAGCGCAGCATGGTGAAGCCGTCTTCGAACAGCACGGACGCGAGGTCCATCCCCCGCGGTCGCGGGGACGGGCGTCCGTCGGCGATCCGGCGTTCGCCCGCGCCCGCCAGCAGCGGGGCGACGGTCAGGCACAGCTGGTCGACCAGGTCGGCCGCGATCAGGTCGGCGAACAGCGCCGGCCCGCCCTCGCAGTCGACACGGCGCAGCCCTCGTTCGGCCAGCAGCGCGAGCGCGCGGTGGAGGTCGACGTCGTCTGTCCCGGCGACGAGCACTTCGGCCCCCGCGCGCTCCAGCGCGGCCCGGGGCGCCTTCTCGGTGGTGATGACGATCGGCGGGACCTTGGTGTCGGTGAACAACGGGCCCGCGGGGTCGAGATCACCGGAACGGGTCACCACCGCGATCGGCGGGACTTCCGACAGCCCGAGCGAAACCCGGCGGGCGGCGCGTTCGGGATTGATCCGCGCGCCGCGGTAGCCCTCGGCGCGCGCGGTGCCGGCGCCGACCAGGATCACGTCGGAAAGCAGCCGTCCCGTCAGGAAGATCCGCTTGTCCGCGGGATGCGAGAGTCCCTCGGACAGCTGGTCGACCGCCACGGCGCCGTCGGCCGAGCTGACGAAGTTGACCTGGACCCAGGGACGGCTCAAATCCTCGGGGTACCCGTAGAGCCGTTCGAGGTCGGCATCCGAGACGGGACCCGCCGGTGTCGTTGGCCACAAAAGCTGCACACGAACATCCCAGCACGGGCCCGGCGGCACCGCTGAGCGGGGGATACGCCCGGTCAGGGAGAGTGAACGGCCGCCGCCGGTGCCGTTACTCTCGGCGAATGCCCGCCCGCCTGATCGATCGCCGTCCGGAGCTGTCCGCCGACGAGCTGATCACCGCGCTCGTCCCGCCGCCCCGGTTCGACGCCGTCCGGTTCTCCACCTACGTGCCCAACCCGGACGAACCGAGCCAGGCCGAGGCCGTCGTCGACTGCGGCGCGTTCGCGAAGCGCGTGTCGGAAGCCGCGAACCGGAAGCCGAAGTCGAAGCTGCGCGCGCTGTTCGGCGGCGGGGACGAGGAGCCGGACGGGCCGAGGGGCCTCTACCTCGACGGTGGCTTCGGCGTCGGCAAGACGCACCTGCTCGCCTCGACGTGGCACGAAACGCCGTCGCCCAAGGCGTACGGGACGTTCGTGGAGCTGACCCACCTCGTCGGCGCGCTGGGGTTCGCGGAGGCGGTGCGGCGGCTTTCCGAACACCGCTTCCTGGCGATCGACGAGTTCGAACTCGACGACCCCGGCGACACCATGCTCGTCACCCGGCTGCTCCAGGAGCTGATCTCGAACGGGGTCTTCGTGGCGGCCACCTCCAACACGCTGCCGGACAAACTCGGCGAGGGCCGGTTCGCCGCCGCGGACTTCCTGCGCGAGATCCAGTCCCTGTCCGCCAAGTTCGGCGTCTGCCGGGTCGACGGCCCGGACTACCGTCACCGCGGCCTGCCGGACGCGCCGCCGCCCGCGAGCCCCCAGGAGCTGGAAGCCTCCGCCGCCGCGCATCCCGAGTCCACTGTGGACGATTTCGACGCGTTGTGCGAGCACCTCGGCGGGCTGCATCCTTCGCGCTACGGCAGGCTTCTCGACGGCGTGACCCGGGTGCACCTTCGCGACATCCACCCGGTTCCCGACCAGAACGTCGGGCTGCGGATGGTCGCCTTCGCCGACCGGCTCTACGACCGCGCGATCCCGCTGGTGGTCTCCGGCGAGCCGGTGCCGCTGCTGTTCACCGAGGAGATGGTGAACGGCGGCTACCGCAAGAAGTACCTGCGCGCCGTCAGCCGTCTGACGGCACTGGCTCGCGACGCCGTTCAGCCCAGCTGAGCGAGGACCAGGCCGCGCAGACGGTCGCGACCGCGAACAGCGTGCCGCCCACGACATCGGTCAGGTAGTGGTAGCCGAGGCCGATCATGCCGATCGTGACCCCGGCGAGCACCACCGCGCCCACGACCGAGATGACGGCCGTCGCGACCCCGGGGCGGGCGAGCAGGACGAGCACGGTCAGCACCGCGACCAGCGCGACGGTGTGCCCGCTGGGATAGGCGAGATAGGTGGTCTTCCAGCGGCCGAAGAGCGGTTTGAGCACCCAGGTGTTCCCGAGGATCGCGACGAGCGGGCCCACGACGGTCAGTGCCGCTTCGAGTCTGCGCCGTCCGATCAGGCAGAGGGCGGCGGCGACGGCCGCGACGGGGATGAGGACGTAGGCCTCGGTCGGCAGCACGAGCAGCCGGAGAAGGCCGGGGTCACCGCCGAAGGCGCGCTCCACCCACTTGGCGGCGAGCTGGTCGGGGCCTGCCGGGCCTTCGCCCGGGACCAGCGTCCCGAGTACGACCATGATCATCGCACATGTCACCGCGACGAGCCCGTACGGCGCCCTTCCGCTCATCCGGCGAGATTACGTGAAGGCCGATCAGTCACCATGCAGGGACGGCTTGTGGAAGGGGGCTTTCGATGCGGATCACGGTGGTCGGCGGCGGAGTGATCGGGCTGAGCTGCGCGCACCGGCTGGCCGGAGCCGGGCACGACGTCACGGTGGTCACCGCCGACCGGCCCGGCGAGACGACGTCGGCCGTCGCCGGCGGCGTGCTCTTCCCGCCGCTGTCGGTGCACTCCGACCAGGTCGATCGCTGGACCGCGGCGAGTGTGGAGGACTACCGCTCGCTCGGCGCGCCCGGCGTCCGCCTGCGGCGGGGAACGTTCTTCATCCCCCGCGAGGCGCCCCTGCCGTCCTGGGCGTTCTCGATGCCCGACCTCGACCACGAACCCGGGCGGCTCACCTTCACGACCACGGTGATCGACACCCCGGTGTACCTCGCGTGGCTCGCCGACCGGGTCGCCGGGCTGGGCGTGCGCACCGAGTACCGCACCGTCTCGCGGCTGGAAGACCTCGACGCGGACCTCGTGGTGAACGCGGCCGGGCTCGGCGGCGGACGGCTGGCGGGCGACGGCACCGTCGTGCCGGTCGGCGGCCAGGTCGTCCACCTCGCCGACCCGGGACTGACCGAATGGATCGTCGACGGGTCGACGCCGGTGCTGCGCCACGTGATCCCGCACGGGCGGCACGTCGTCTGCGGCGGCACGCAGGAGCCGGGCCGCGACTCCGTCGAGCCGGATCCCGGGGTGACCGCGGACATCGTGCGGCGCTGCCGGGAACTCGTGCCCGCGCTGGCCGACGCTCCGGTGCTGGGCGCGAAGGTGGGCCTGCGGCCGTTCCGCCCGCAGGTGCGGCTGGAGCGGGACGGCGACGTCGTGCACTGCTACGGGCACGGGGGAGCGGGGATCACGCTGGCCTGGGGCTGCGCGGACGACGTCCTGGCCCTGGTGTGAGCACCCGGCGCATTCAGAGGACGAAATGCGCAGAGGTCAGAGGGCCGCGAAGGCCTCGTGGTCCGCTTCGGTCTGGTCCGCGTACCGCACCGCGTACGCCCCGATGGCCTCGTCGAGGTCTTCGTCGTCCTCGAAGTACCCCGCGAGCATCCGCGGATGCAGTGACCGCGCGTGCGCCCGCGCCAGCAGCGCGCCCGCCAGGCGGCCGTAGTCGTCGAGGTGGTCCTTCTTCAGCTCCGCCGGATCGATGTCGCCCTTGAGGTTCCGGAACTGCCGCACGATGTACGGCACGCCGTCGATGGTCGTCCAGCCGAGCAGGATGTCCGTCTCGGCCTGCACGAGCCGTGCGCCTTCGACGATCCGGCGGCCTTCGTGCTCCGGCGCGGCCAGTCCGAGGAACGGCGCGAGCGCCGACGGATTGGCCTGCTTCACCTGCAGGACAAGGTCCTCGCCGCTGTTTCCGTGCAGCAGTGCGACATAGCTCCGCAGGCCGACACTGCCCGTGCCAACGACGCGGAAGGCCACATCGGACACCCGGTAGCGCGAGATCAGCGTCCGCCGTGACTCGCGCAGCGTATCCACATAGGACACCAGTCCGGTGACGACCGCTTCCGCCGTGGCGTCGTCGACGTGGGTGAGCACCGGCGGGTCCTCGACGAACCGGTGCCGTTCGAGGCCGGTCTCGTGGTCGTCGATCCGCCGGGTCCACTTCGCGGTGACCTTGGCGCTGGTGTTCTTCCGCGCCTTCTCGGCCGCTTCCTCGAAGTCGTCGATCAGGTCGTGCGCGCGGACCTTGCTCAGCACCGACGCGTCCGGCAGCGCGTTCCACGACCGCAGGAACGGCAGTTCCGCCAGGCCCCGGATGGTGCGCCGGTAGGACTTCACCGCGTCTTCGGCGGCCTCCCGGCACCCCGACTCGCCGATGCCGCCCTCACGCCCGGCCAGCACGAGACTCGCGGCGAGCCGTTTGAGGTCCCATTCCCACGGGCCCGGCACGGATTCGTCGAAGTCGTTGATGTCCATGACGATCTGGCCTTCGGGGGTGCCGTACAGCCCGAAGTTCGCGGCGTGCGCGTCCCCGCACAGCTGCGCCGTCAGCCCGGACACCGGGGAGCCCGCCAGATCGGCGGCCATCAGCCCGGCGGCACCGCGGTAGAAGGTGAACGGCGACGCGAGCATGCGCTCACGCCGCAGTTCCACCAGTTCCGGCAGGCGGCCTTCGTTGGTCCGCGCGAAGAACTCGGCCACCCCGGGACGCCCGTCGCCCGCCGCCGCGTGATCGTGCGCGGACGACGGCGCCTTGTCCCGCAGTGCCTTGCCCTTCGCGAACCAGTCCTCCGGCGTCACCGTCTCGGTGCCGACCAGCGGCCGCTCCACCCACTCCCGCGCGTCTCCCATGGACAGCCAACGTACCGGCCGCCCGAAAGGTTCACCGGGTCTTGACGACCTCCGTGATCGCGTCGATACCCAGGTCGAGTTCCTCGCGGGTGATCACCAGCGGCGGCGCGATCCGCAGCGTGTGATCGTGCGTCTCCTTGCACAGCACGCCGCGTTCGGCCAGCGCGGTGGACGCTTCGCGGCCGGTCGGCCCGCCGGGCGCGATGTCGATCCCGGCCCAGAGCCCGCGCCCGCGGACCTCGGCCAGCCCGTTCCCGACCAGTTCGCCGAGCCGGGAGTGCAGGTGGGCGCCCAGCTCCCGCGAGCGCTCCTGGAATTCGCCGGTCTTGAGCAGCCCGACCACGGCCCGCCCGATCGCGCAGGCGACCGGGTTCCCGCCGAAGGTGGAGCCGTGCTCGCCCGGCCGCAGCACGCCGAGCACGTCCTTGCCGCCGACCACCGCCGAGACCGGCATGATCCCGCCGCCGAGCGCCTTGCCCAGGGTGTAGACGTCGGCGCGCACGCCTTCGTGGTCGAGCGCGAGGACGGTGCCGGTGCGGGCGAGGCCGGACTGGATCTCGTCGGCGATCAGCAGGACGTTGTGCTCGTCGCACAGCCGTCGCGCTTCGGCGAAGTAACCGGCGGGCGGCACGATGACGCCCGCCTCGCCCTGCACCGGCTCCAGCAGGATCGCGGCGGTGCGCTCGGTGATGGCGTCGCGCAGCGCTTCGGCGTCGCCGTACTTGACCGTGACGAAGCCCGGCGTGAACGGCCCGAAGTCGGCGCGTGCGGTCTCGTCGGTGGAGAAGGACACGATGGTGGTCGTGCGGCCGTGGAAGTTCGAACCCGCGACGACGATCTCGGCGGTGCCGTCGGGGACGCCCTTGACCTGGTACGCCCACTTGCGGGCGATCTTCACCGCGGACTCGACGGCCTCCGCACCGGAGTTCATCGGCAGGGTCATCTCGGTACCGGTCAGCTCGGCGAGCTCGCGGCAGAACAGTCCGAGCTGGTCGTGGTGGAAGGCGCGCGAGGTCAGCGTCACCCGGCCGAACTGCTCGACCGCGGCGGCGATCAGCCCGGGGTGTCGGTGCCCGAAGTTCAGCGCGGAGTAGCCGGAGAGGAAGTCGAGGTAGGTCTTGCCCTCCACGTCGGTGACCGAAGCGCCTTCGGCGGTGGCGATCACCACGGGCAGGGGGTGGTAGTTGTGCGTGCTCCACTGCTCGTCGAGCGCGATGAAGTCGGCGGTCGTCATGCGTTCAGGTTAGATGCCACAGTGGTGGACTTCATCCGGGAAACGTTGCTTTGACCCGTTGTTCGTTGCGTATCGACTCCATCGAGTGGCGAAATCATGCGGGGGAGTACTTGATCACCGCAGGCGCCGGACACCGGCCGCGGTTATCGTCGCCGGATGGCGAAAAAGGACACCGTCTCCGTCCGGGACACGCTGAGGATCGGCAAGGGGACCGAGCGGCACGACCCGGGCACGTTCCCGATCGGACCGAAGAAGAAGCCCAAGGCGCTCGAATCCCTCGCCGAGGCCGGGGCCAAGCTCGCGAAGCTCCAGGAGGCCCTCTACGCCGAGGGCGTCGGCGGAGGGAACCGCAGCCTCCTGCTGGTTTTGCAGGGGATGGACACCTCCGGCAAGGGCGGCACGGTGGGACACGTCCTCGGCCTGGTCAACCCGATGGGCGTGCGGTACGCGGGGTTCAAGAAGCCGACCGCCGCCGAAGCGCGCCACCACTACCTGTGGCGGATCCGCAAGCAGCTCCCCGTGCCGGGGCAGGTCGGCGTCTTCGACCGCTCCCATTACGAGGACATCCTGGTCCCGCGTGTGCAGAAGCTGGTGCCCGCCGCGGAATGGCGCAAGCGCTACGCCGAGATCAACGCGTTCGAGCGGGAACTGACCGAGGCTGGCACGACGATCGTGAAGGTCTTCCTCGACATCTCGCCGGAGGAGCAGCTGAAGCGGCTCAAGGCGAGGCTGGAGACCCCGGCGAAGTGGTGGAAGTACAACCCCGCCGACCTCGACGCGCGCGCCCAGTGGAACGACTACCAGAAGGCCTACGCGGACATCTTCGCCAAGACGTCGACGGAGACAGCGCCCTGGTACGCGGTCCCGGCCGACCACAAGTGGTACCGGAACTACCTGGTCGCCCGGCTGCTGATCGAGGCGATCGAGGAGATGGACCCGAAGTTCCCGCCCGCCGACTTCGATCCCGAGACGGAACTGACGAAGCTGGAAGGCGTTGGCGTTCCCGGTTGATCGTCTGAGAGAGTTCGGACGTGACCAGCTTCGAAGATCTCCCGTTCCTCCGTCGTCAGGCCCGTACTCAGCGCTTCACGCTCGGCGCGCCGAAAGAGTTCAAAGTCGCCCCGGACGGCTCGCGCGTCCTGTTCCTGCGGTCCGAGTCCGGTACCGACCCGCGGCACAGCCTGTGGTCGTTCGACGTCGCGTCGGGCGAGGAGACGAAGCTGGTCGACGCGGCCGAACTGCTGCCGGGTGAAGAGGACCTGCCGCCCGAGGAGCGCGCCCGCCGCGAGCGCAGCCGGGAGACCGGCGGCGGCGTTGTCGGCTACGCGGTCGACGACGCCTTCACCGTCGCAGCGTTCTCGCTCTCGGGCAAGCTCCACACCCTCGACCTGGCGACCGGCGAGGTGTCCGTGCTGGTCGACGGCTCGGTCGTCGATCCCCGGCCCAGCCCGGACGGCGCCCACGTCGCCTACGTCCGCGACCGGCGCCTGCGGGTGATCGACCGGGCCACCGGCGCGGACCGCGTGCTCGTCGAGGAAGACGGCGAAGACATAGCCTGGGGGCTCGCGGAGTTCATCGCGGCCGAGGAGATGGGCCGCACCCGCGGGTACTGGTGGGCCCCGGACGGGAAGAGCCTGCTGGTCGAGCGGTCCGACAGGGCTGACGTGCCGCGCTGGACGATCGCCGATCCGGCCAACCCGCAGTCGGCGGCCAACGTCGTCGCGTACCCGGCGGCGGGGACGACGAACGCGGACGTGACGCTGGCGATCCTCGGTCTCGACGGCTCGCGCGTCGACGTCGCGAAGACCGATTGGGAGTACCTGGCCGCGGTGCACTGGTCGGCGGCGGGCAAGCCGCTGCTGTCCGTGCAGTCGCGGGACCAGCGCACGCTCCAGATCCAGGCGGTCGACCCCGCGGACGGTTCCGTCGAGGTCCTGCACACCGAGACCGACGAGCACTGGGTCGAACTCGCCGCGGGCGTCCCGGCGTGGACCGCCGACGGCCGGCTGGTGCGCGAGAGCGCCGCCGACGGCGACCACCGGCTGGTCGTCGACGGGGTCGCGGTCACGCCGCCGGGGGTGCAGGTGCGGTCGATCCTGCACGTCGGCGAGGAGGTGCTGTTCAGCGCGTCGGAAGCCGACCCGACGCAGATCCACGTCTTCCGCACCGAAGGCGGCGAGCTCCGCCGTCTGTCCACTGAGGACGGTGTGCACGTCGGCTCCGGGAACGCTTCGCTGACCGTGCTTTCGTCCTGGAGCCTGGAGCGCAGCGGTCCGGTGGTGACCGTCGTCTCCGGCGAGAAGACGGTGGCGCGCATCGGTTCGCACACCGTCGATCCCGACGTCGTCCCGAATCTGACCTGGCTGACGCTGGGGGAGCGCGGCCTGCGCGCCGCGCTGGTGCTGCCGACCGGGTACGAGGAGAGCGAGGGCAAGCTCCCGGTGCTGCTGGACCCGTACGGCGGCCCGCACGCCCAGCGTGTCCTCCAGACCCGCAACGCCTTCCTGACCCCGCAGTGGCTGGCGGACCAGGGCTTCGCGGTGCTGGTCGCCGACGGGCGCGGGACGCCCGGGCGAGGTTCGGGCTGGGAGAAGGAGATCGCGGGCAAACTCGCCGACGTCACCCTCGCCGACCAGGTCGACGCCCTGCACGCGGCGGCCGCGCTGCGTCCGGAACTGGACCTGGAGCGGGTCGCGATCCGCGGCTGGTCCTATGGCGGCTACCTGTCCGCGCTGGCCGTGCTGCGCCGCCCCGACGTCTTCCACGCCGGTGTCGCGGGCGCCCCGGTGACCGATTGGTCCCTGTACGACACGCACT
This sequence comes from Amycolatopsis thailandensis, assembly GCF_042723255.1. NCBI lineage: Bacteria > Bacillati > Actinomycetota > Actinomycetes > Pseudonocardiales > Pseudonocardiaceae > Amycolatopsis > Amycolatopsis thailandensis. The sequence continues at coordinate 27,885 of NZ_JBHXJK010000086.1, read as the reverse complement.
ACACCGAGCGCTATCTCGGTCTTCCGCAGAAGGACACGGCCGCCTACGAGCACAACTCGCTGATCGCCGGCGCCGGTGAGCTCAGCCGGGCGCTGCTGATCGTCCACGGACTGGCCGACGACAACGTTTTCGTCGCCCACTCGTTGCGCCTTTCGTCGGCACTGCTGGCCAAGGGGCGTCCGCACGTGTTCCTGCCGCTGGCCGGCGCGACGCATATGACGCCGCAGGCCGAAGAGGTCGCGGAGAACCTGATGCGCACGCAGGTGGACTGGATCGTGCGCGAGCTGTCCGGTGACGCGGCCAAGAGCGAGGAGAACGCATGAAACGGTGGGGCATCACCATTCCGCTGACCGGGGTGCCGCTCGCGGCGCACGAGGAGATGGTGCGGGAGCTGCCGGACCTCGGCTACACCGACGCGTGGTCGGCCGAGACCGCGGGCAACGACGCCTTCACCCCGCTGGTGCTCGCGTCGCAGTGGGCGCCGCAGCTGCGGCTGGGCACCGCGATCGTGCCGGTGTACACCCGCGGTCCCGGTCTGCTGGCGATGAGCGCGGCGACCGTCGCGGAACTGGCGCCCGGCCGGTTCGTGCTCGGCATCGGCGCGTCGTCGCCGGTGATCGTGAAGAACTGGAACGCCGCCGAGTTCGAGGCCCCGTTCGCGCGTTCCCGGGACACACTGCGGTTCCTGCGGTCGGCGCTGGCGGGGGAGAAGGTCTCGGAAACCTACGAGTCCTTCTCCGTCAGCAAGTTCCGGCTGGAACGGCCCGCCGACCCGCCGCCGTCGATCATGCTCGCCGCGCTGCGGCCGGGGATGCTGCGGCTGGCCGCGAAGGAGGCCGACGGCGCCATCACCAACTGGCTCGCGGCCTCGGACGTGCCGAAGGTGCGGGCCGAGATCGGACCGGACGTCGAACTCGCCGCGCGGATCTTCGTCTGCCCCACCGAGGACAAGGCCGCCGCGCGCGGACTCGGCCGGATGCTCATCTCCAGCTACCTGACCGTGCCGGTGTACGCGGCGTTCCACGAGTGGCTCGGGCGTGGCGAGGCTTTGGCGCCGATGCACGAGGCGTGGGCCGCGGGTGACCGGCAGAAGGCGAACCAGGTCATCCCGGACGAGGTCGTCGACGACCTGATCGTCCACGGCAGCCTCGATTCCTGCCGCGAGCAGGTGCAGTCCTATGTGGACAACGGGCTGACGACGCCGATCATCGCGCTGTTGCCGACGGGTGAGGATCCTTTCGCGCACGTGCGAGGTCTGGCTCCGCGGTAGCCGCTCGCCCCTGGTGTGTCATGAGGGGTCCCCTTAAGACACTTTTCGTCCTAAGGGGACCCCTCATGACCGGCTAGGACGGTTGTTGAGGGGCGACCCGGGGTCGGGTGACTCGGGGGTCGTGTCTCGAAGGGTCCCTTTGAGACATTGACGTAGCGCGGCCGGGACCCCAGCGGGGTGTGGCGCGAAGGGAGCCTTCCCCGCGTGCGATGCGGGGAAAGTCCCCTTCACCCCACGAGCCCTACGCAAGTCCGAAAAGCTCCTCGTACCGGGAAACCATCATGTGCGAACCCTTGATCTCCGACGTCGTCGCCGCGTCCAGGATGCCGACCTCCTCGGCGTAGGTCGCGCCCCCGGAAGGTCCGAGCGGCAACGAGATCATCGGTCCGCCCGGCGTGTGGGTCCGCAGTTCGCCGCCCTCGATCAGCGCCCGGATGTTGGCGACGACGACCTCCGCGTGATCACCGGCCACCTTCGCCAGCTTCCCTTCCGGCAGCGCGGTGATGTCGCCGATCGCGAACACTCGAGGCTGCCCCGGGAGTCGCAGGTCGGCCTCCACGGAAACCTGCCCGCTCGGCTGTCGCGCGGAGGCGAGGGAGCCGTCGAGGTACGCGGTGTGCGGCGCGCCGCCGTAGCACTGGAACCACAGGTCGGCGGTCACCTCGCCGCCCGAGCTCAACGAAGAGGTGAACGTCTTCGCCTGCCCCGGTTCCGAGATCGGCGCCTCGGTCAGTGCCGTGCCGAGCAGGAGTTCGACGCCCAGTTCGTCGAGCTGGCGGCGGATCTCCGCGCGGAAATCCGCCGGGAAGCCGGGCAGGATCTCCTTCGCCGGGTCGACGATCGTCACGGCCTTCTCCGGCCACGCCGCCTTGATCTCGCCCGCCAGTTCGAGGCCCACCGGGCCCGCGCCGAGCAGCAGCACCCTCTCCGCGCCCGCGAGTTCCTCCCGCGTGGCGCGGATCTTCGCCTTCGCCGAAGCGCTGTCCCGGAAGTCGATCTTCGCCGGGAACGGGTAAGCCGAACCGGTCGCCAGGACGACGTAATCCGGTGTGAGCCGCCCGCCCGACGCGAGCGTGACACCGTCCTGGTCCACGCTCACCGCGCGGTCGCGGAGCACCCGCCCGCGTTCGAGAAGTCCGGAGTACGGGTAGAAGAGCCGGTCCGTCCACTCGGGATCGACGAGTCCGCGCAACGCGGCGACGTGGTGGACGAAGTCCTCGCGCGGTTCGACGAGGACGACGTCGGCGATCGAGTCCAGTTCCTTCGCGACGGTGGTCCCGCCGTATCCCCCGCCGATGACGGCAACGGTCGTGCTCATGAGCGCCCCCTAGTTCGTAGTGCGTAAAGTTGGTACTGCGAACTACAGTAGTTCGTACTCCGAACCATCGTCAAGTAGACTGCGGACATGACCACGGCCGAAGACCTCGGATTCGCGACGGCGCTGGTGCGGCTCTCGCATCTGGTGCAGCGGGCTTTCATCGACGTCGGCCGGTCCCACGACCTCACACCGCAGCAGGCGCAGCTGCTCTGCGTGCTGGCACAGGGGGAGACCGGCGTCGGGATGACCGAGCTAGGCAAGCTGCTGAACCTGGAGAAATCCAGTGTCACCGGCCTGGTGGACCGGGTGCAGCGGCGCGCGCTCGTCGAGCGGGTCGCGGATTCGTGTGACCGCCGCGCGCTCAAGATCACGCTGACCGAAGAGGGGCTCCGGCTCGCGAACGCCGCTCACGAAGGCGTCGTCGACAAGCTGGAGGAGATGGCGGCCGGTCTCCCGGTCGAGCAGCGTGAGGCGATCGCGGCGGCCGCGTGGCGGATGGCGCCCGAAGACTGACCGCCCGAAGACCGGCTCAGTGCCAGACGGCGGCGGCGAGCAGGAGCCCCGCCGCCGCGGCGCCGATCCCGGCGACCATCGTGACACCGACGTTCAGCACGGCGCGCGCCTTCGTCTTCTCGGTGAACAGGCGCAGTGTTTCGTACCCGAACGTCGAGAACGTCGTGAGCCCGCCGCAGAAGCCGACGGCCAGCAGCGCGCGGACGCCGTCCGGCTGACCGCCGTGCAGTGCCCAGCCGGTGAGGGTCCCGAGGATCGCCGAGCCCACGATGTTGACCGTCAGGGTGCCCCACGGGAAGGCGGCGCCCCGCCACGCCCGCACCCGCAGGTCGGTCACGAAGCGCAGGATCGCGCCGAGGCCACCGCCGAGCGCGACGAAAAGAGCGGTCATTTCTTCACCGCCCGGGTGATCTCGTGTCCGGCGTAGACCGCTACCAGCGCGGCCACCACCGTTCCGAAGGCGTACGCCAACCCGGTGAACGGGCGCCCGTTCGTCACGAGATCGAGTGTGTCCGTCGCGTAGGTCGAGAACGTGGTGTAGCCGCCGAGGATCCCGACTCCGAGGAACGGTCGCAGCAGCCGGTGCGGGTCGGTCTTCGCGGTCAGCGCCGCCATCAGGATCCCGATCAGCAGGCAGCCGGAAACGTTGGTGGCGAAGGTGGAAAGCGCGAATTGGCCCCGGGAATGGGGGAGCGCGACGGACAGGCCGTAGCGGGCCAGGCTGCCCAGCGCGCCACCCACGCCGACGGCCGCGAGCACGTCCCATCGTGGACGGGCGAAAGATGCCGCATCAGCCATGGATGGCAGCTTAGAACCGCTGTCCGGGTGAACTCGCACCACGGTGGCGAAGATCGCTCACCGGGCCGTTTTTCCCTGCTGGACAGTGAATTTTCTCGAAACGTGTCGTAGGCTTGGCGGCGCTCCAGGCCGATTTTCGGTCCGTCCGCTCGTCTGAGAAAAGGTGGCAGGATGGCTCAGGAACAGTCAGGTACGCAGGCTCCCGACAGCGGTTTGCTGCTGGAGGTCGAAAAGATCCCGACCGCGGTCGACCGCGGGAAGGCCAACGGCGCGGCCGCCGACAACGACGGCAACGACGGCTGAGTGCCCGAAACGCCGACGCTGGCTGACCTCGTGGCTCCGCTCGGGGTCAGCCAGTTCTTCCAAGACGTCCAGGGCGAGACCTACCGCCGTTTCGAAGGCCCCGCGGGCCGGTTCGCCGACCTGCTGCCGTGGCCGGCGCTGAACGCGATCCTCCGGCAGCATCGCCTGGAGTTCCCGCGGCTGCGCCTGGCGCTCGACGGCATGCCGGTGCCCATGGAGAGCTACACCGATCTCGTCCCCACCCGCCGCAGTGGCACCGTCCCCCGCCTTCAGGCCGCTCCGTTCACCGAGCACCTCCGCGGCGGCGCGACGATGGTGCTCGACGCCATCCAGGAACTCAGCGACCCGATCGGCGACCTCGCCAGGAGTCTCGAACACGACCTCCGCGAGAGCGTCCAGGTCAACCTGTACGCGGGCTGGGGCGTGACCCACGGCTTCGACGTGCACTGGGACGACCACGACGCGTTCATCATCCAGGTCGCCGGCCGCAAACGCTGGCGGATGCACGGCCCGACCAGGCCCGCTCCGCTGCATCGCGACGTCGAACAGCCCGAGCGGCCCGGTGAGCCGATCGACGATTTCGTCCTCGAAGACGGCGATGTCCTCTATGTCCCGCGCGGGCACTGGCACGACGTCACCGCGGTGGGGGAGATGTCGCTGCACCTCACGCTAGGGTTCAGTCCGGCCACCGGGATCGACCTGGTGTCCTGGCTCGCCGACAAGCTGCGGTCGAGCACCGCTTTCCGCCAGGACCTCCCGAGGTTCGGGACGGAGGAGGATCGCGCGGCCCGCGCCGCCGCCCTGCGCGCGGAGCTGGAAGCCGCGCTGACCGGCGACGTCGTCGACAGGTTCCTCGCCGAGCGTGACTCGTCCGCCCCGGCGCATCCGCGGGTCGGTCTGCCCTGGGCGGCGACTCCGGGCCTGTTGCCGGACGGCGACGAGACCGAGGTCCGGTTCCTCGTGCCGAGGGCGGTGCTCGAAGAAGGCGACGGCAGGGTGACCCTGCTCGCGGACGGCAAACGGTTCGTTTTCGCGGGCGCCGCGTCGCCGCTGCTGAAGGCGCTGCTCGACGGCACCCCGCAGGCGGTCAAGCGACTCGCCGAGCTGTCCGAACTCGATCGTGGGACGGTCCGGGCCTTCCTCGGCGAGCTCACCACACAGGGACTTCTCTCGATCGGCTGAATCTCACAGGGCACGAGAAGTGTGAAGGGAGTACGGACGGGGTAAGCTAAGGCATGCCTAAGGTCAAGTCCGGAGGGGTCAGCCGATGACCGCTCAGCTTTCGGACACCTCTGCGTCTGATGGTTCGGCGCAGCCCGCCGCGTTGCCGGGCTGCGCGACCGTCGCCCGCATGCTGGGCGCGAGTCCCGCCGGCACCGCGGCCGACATGCGCTGTTGGCTGCTCATCGAGCAGCCGGGCCCCTGGCCCGCGGACGCGCTGGAAGACGTCCTCGACGAGGCCTTCCCCGCCGAGCGCCGCGAGCTGCTCGAGAACTTGAGACGGTCCCACGGGCTCCGTCCGCTGCTGATCCGTCGTCCCGGCAAGCACCGGCGCGACCCGGATCGTCCTCGGTCGGTGTATGTCGGCGGGGGCGAACCGGGCAACCGCTGGCTGGAACGCCTGGAGATCCGCGACCTGACCGAACTGGCCGAACTGGACCTCGACCTGATCGCGGACGGTGTCGGCGGGCTCGGCGAGCGCGTGGACGGGCCGCTGTTCCTGGTCTGCACGCACGGCACCAAGGACATGTGCTGCGCGGTGCTCGGCCGCCCGCTGGCCTCGGCGCTCAACACCAACCACCCCGGTCGCTCCTGGGAGGTCAGCCACGTCGGCGGCGACCGCTGGGCGGGCAACCTCCTCGTGGTCCCCGACGGCTTCCTTCACGGCCAGCTCAACCCGGCCGAGGCGGCGCTGGTCGCCAAGGCCGCCCTGCGCGGGCAGGTCGAACCCGAGCAGCTCCGCGGCCGCACGTCCGCCCGGACGGCCTGGGCGCAGTTCGCGGAGATCGCGATCCGTCGCCGGCTCGATCTGTCCGGTTTGGACGACGTGATCGCCGTCCAGGAGGAGCCGCTGCTCGAATCCGACGCGCGGGTGGTCACCGTGCGCGGCGGCGAGGACTTCTACTCGGTGACCGTGCGGCGCCGGTCGGCCACGCCGCGCGGGGAGAGCCGGTGCGCGGGACTGATCCAGCCCGCCGGGTACGTCACGGACGAGATCACCAAGCTCTGACCCGCATTCAGAGGACGAAACGCGCGAAAGATCACCCGCGTTCGAACACCTGTTTGACACCTGTCTAGAACATGTGTTCGACTGGCCTCGTGCGATGGGATCGACAGCGGGCGGACGGCGGCGAGCCGGCGCTGCCCGGATTGGACGGGTTGCTGCGCTCGGTGCGCACTCCCGAGTTCGACGGCGTCACCTTTCACGAGGTGCACGCCAAATCCGTGCTGAACAAGGTGCCCGAGGGTTCGGGTGTCCCGTTCGGATGGACCGTGAATCCGTACCGCGGCTGCTCGCACGCGTGTACGTACTGCCTCGAAGGCGGCACGCCGGTCCTGATGGCCGACGGCCGGACGAAGCCGCTGGCGGACCTGGCGCCCGGCGACGCGATCTACGGGACGCGCGGGCGTGGCGCGGGCAGGCGGCTGGTGCCGACGGAGGTGCTGGCGCACTGGTCGACGCTGAAACCGGCGTACCGCGTGACCCTCGAAGACGGAACGTCCATCGTGGCCAGTGGCGACCACCGTTTCCTGACCGGACGCGGGTGGAAACACGTCACCGGCACCCGGTTCGGCGCGGCGCAGCGGCCGCATCTGGTCGGTGGCACCGAACTCGTCGGCGTCGGGAAGCTCGCCCGCACCCCGGACGACACCCTCGGCTATCGCGCCGGGTTCCTCTGCGGGATGTTGCGCTCCGGCGGGTTCTCCGCCGAGAAGGACGCCGCGGACCGCGCGCTCGGGTATCTGCCCGACTTCGGCGCGTCGGTCGGCTTCGTGCAAGTGCCGCCGTCGCCGGATTCCCATTGGCGGCGCGGCTTCCTGGCGGGATTGTTCGACCTCGCCGGGAGTTACCGGCACGGCGCGCTGCGCGTCACCCACGACGAGCAGGACATCGTCTCGACCTTCTGTGCCGCTCTCGACAGTTTCGGCTTCCGTTACGTCAAAACCGAAAACGCCAAATTCCGTCCGTTGTGGACGGTTCAGCTGCTCGGCGGGCCGTCGGAGGAGCTGCGGTTCTTCCATCTCGCCGATCCCGCCGTCGGCTGGAAACGGTCGCTCGACGGGCTCGCGATCGGCAGGACCAGACGGAAGGTGTCGTCCATCGAAGCGCTCGGCATCGAGCTGCCGCTGTTCGACATCACGACCGGGACGGGCGACTTCATCGCCGACGGCATGGTCACGCACAACTGTTTCGCGCGGAACACCCACACGTACCTGGATTTCGACGCCGGACGCGACTTCGACACGCAGGTCATCGTGAAGGTCAACGCGCCCGAAGTGCTGGCCGCGCAGCTGCGGCGCCCGAGCTGGACGCGCGAGCACGTCGCGATGGGCACGAACACCGATCCGTATCAGCGCGCCGAAGGCCGGTACGAGCTGATGCCGCGCATCATCACCGCGCTCGCGGATTCGGGTACGCCGCTGTCCATCCTGACCAAGGGGACCATGCTGGCCAGGGACCTGCCGTTGCTGGAGTCGGTGTCGAAGGACGTGCCCGCCGGGCTGGCGATCTCGCTCGCGCTGCTGGACGATGGCCTGCAACGCCGTCTCGAACCCGGCACGCCCGGCCCGCGGGCGAGGCTCGACCTGATCCGCAAGGCGCGGGACGCCGGGCTCCCGTGCTCGGTGCTGGTCGCCCCGGTGCTGCCGTACCTGACCGACTCGGTGGACGCGCTCGACGCCCTGTTCGCGCGTCTCGCCGAGGCCGGCGCCACGCGCGTCACCGTCCTCCCGTTGCACTTGCGGCCGGGCGCGCGGGAATGGTTCGCGCGCTGGCTCGGCCGGGAACATCCCGGACTGGTGCCGAAATACCGTGAGCTGTACGCGCGCGGCGCCTATCTCCCGAAGTCCTATCGAGAGCGGCTGGGAGCCCGCGTCGGCCCGCTGCTGCGCCGTCACGGCTTCGGGTCCCGTGCCGATGACGGGGAGCGAACGCAAGTGACGATGCCCGTGCAACGGACGGCGGAGGCGGTGATTCCCGAACCTGAGCAGCTCAGGTTGCTGTGAGGAGCAGGTCCGGTGGCGGCTGGTCTCCGCTCGCCACCGCGCCACTTTTGCCCTGTCCGACCGAAAGATCGTCTCTTTTCGGGCAACCCGGAAAACGACTTCCCGATGCGCGGTGCGCAATGTGAATTTTATTACCGCACAACGGATTCGGCCGTTCGGCGCAGTCACTTGGCGGAATTCCCCTTCGTGCTTAATCTCTGAGGGAGGAAGGCGAGGAGGTGCCTGTTGACCACCCGTACGGATCGCACCGCCGCTGTCCGCATCGCTTGGACCGCGACCAAGCTGACGAGAGCGGGAAGACACCCCATCGCCATCGGCAGACTCGCCGCCACCGTCGGCATGGACCCCGCCGAGGCCCACCGGCTGATGGACCTCATGGGTTTCGTCATCCGTGACGGCCTGGTCGTGATGGACCGCGGTTCCCGGCCCGGCGCGGGCAGGGCGGGCTCCGACCGGTACCAGGTGGACCTGTTCCTGCTGGCCGTCGCCACCGGCGAACCCGTGCACGCGGATTCGGTCTGCCCGGCGACCGGGGCACGCGTCCGGGTCCACTTCACCAGCGCTCGCGTTTTGAGCGTCGACCCGCCGCACGCGGTCGTCGCCGCGTCGCGGCTGCCCGGCATCGATCTCACCCTCGGCCAGGACTACGTCGAGGCGCTGGTCTGCACCCAGTTCTTCGCCTCGAAGGAGGCGGCCGCGGGCTGGCTGCTGGAGAACATCGACGGCAGGGTCCTGTCCGTGCCCGACTACCTGGCCCACACCCGGCGGATGGTCGCGGCGCTGGAGGCGTGGCCGACGATCTGAGAACACCTGGTCGCAAGGCATCAGGGGCGATTCGTTAGCCTTTGACGTCGGCGCAGAGCAGTCGAACCGCAGCGCCGTCGAATCGCAGAATCGTGATGCCGAAGGAGAGCACCCGCAGTGCTTCGCACCCACAAAGCCGGCACCTTGCGTGCCGAGCACGCCGGTCAGACGGTCACCCTCACCGGATGGGTTGCCCGGCGGCGCGATCACGGCGGCGTCATCTTCATCGATCTGCGCGACGCCAGCGGCGTGAGCCAGGTCGTCTTCCGCGAGGGCGAGATGGCCGAGCGCGCCCACCAGCTGCGCTCCGAATACTGCGTCCGCATCGTCGGCGAGGTCTCGAAGCGGCCCGAGGGCAACGCCAACGCCGAGATCCCCACCGGTGAGATCGAGGTGCTGGTCACCGAGCTCGAGGTGCTGTCCGAGGCCGCCGTGCTGCCGTTCCCGATCGACGACCGGGTCGACGTCGGCGAGGAGACGCGCCTCAAGCACCGCTACCTCGACCTGCGCCGCAGCGGCCCCGCCGCCGCGATGCGCCTGCGCAGCGAGGTCAACCGTGCCGCCCGCGAGGTGCTGCACGCGCAGGAGTTCGTCGAGGTCGAGACCCCGACCATGACCCGCTCCACCCCCGAGGGCGCCCGCGACTTCGTGGTCCCGGCCCGGCTCAAGCCCGGCTCCTGGTACGCGCTCCCGCAGTCGCCGCAGCTGTTCAAGCAGCTGCTCATGGTCGGCGGGCTCGAGCGGTACTACCAGATCGCGCGCTGCTACCGGGACGAGGACTTCCGCGCCGACCGGCAGCCGGAGTTCACCCAGCTCGACATCGAGATGAGCTTCGTCGAACAGGACGACGTCATCGCCCTCGGCGAGGACATCGTGACAGCGCTGTGGAAGCTGATCGGCGCCGAGATCCCCCGGCCGTTCCAGCGGATCACCTACGCCGAGGCGATGGAGAAGTACGGCTCGGACAAGCCGGACCTGCGCTTCGACCTCGAACTCACCGACATGACGGCGTTCTTCGCCGACACCCCGTTCCGCGTGTTCCAGGCGCCGTACGTCGGCGCCGTCGTGATGGCGGGCGGGGCCGACCAGCCGCGCCGCACCCTCGACGCCTGGCAGGACTTCGCCAAGCAGCGCGGGCACCGCGGCCTCGCGTACATCCTGGTGAACGAGGACGGCACGCTCGGCGGGCCGGTCGCGAAGAACCTGTCGGAGAAGGAGCGCGAGACCGTCGCGGAAGCCGTCGGCGCCAAGCCCGGTGACTGCGTCTTCTTCGCCGCAGGCAAGCCCGCCGACGCACGTGCGCTGCTCGGTGCCACCCGCCTGGAGATCGGCAGCCGTCTCGGCCTGATCGACGAGAACGCCTGGTCGTTCGTGTGGGTCGTCGACTTCCCGATGTTCATCTCGGCCGACGAGTCCGACGACGTCGCGGTCGGCGGCGGCAAGTGGAAGGCCCTGCACCACGCCTTCACCTCGCCGACCCCGGAGTGGATCGGCAAACTCGCCGACGACCCCGGCAACGCGCTGGCCTACGCCTACGACATCGTCTGCAACGGCAACGAGATCGGCGGCGGCTCGATCCGTATCCACCAGCAGGAACTGCAGAAGCAGGTCTTCGAGCTGATGGGCCTCGGCGAGGAGGAGGCGCAGGAGAAGTTCGGCTTCCTGCTCGACGCCTTCGCCTTCGGCCCCCCGCCGCACGGCGGCATCGCGTTCGGCTGGGACCGGATCGTCATGCTGCTGGCCAAGGCCGACTCGCTGCGTGACGTGATCGCGTTCCCGAAGACCGGCGGCGGGTTCGACCCGCTGACCGCGGCCCCGGCGCCGATCACGCCGGAACAGCGCAAGGAGGCGGGCATCGACGCCAAGCCCGCGCCGCCCGCCAAGAACTGATGCTCCATCTCAGGGCCGTGTGCCCGCCGGACCGGACCGAAGAAGCGCTCCAGGTCTTGCGGGCACACGCGGGGACCGCGCACCTCGTCGTGCATCACGGGGTGGCGGTCTCACCCGAGGGCGATCTGATCGAAGCGGACATCGCCCGTGAGGCGGCCGACGAGATCATCGAGGCGCTGTGCGGGCTCGACCTCGACCACACGGGCGGCATCACGCTGGAGGCGCTGGACACCGCGGTGTCCGACGCCGCCGACAAGGCCGAGGAGCGGGCACCGGGTGAGGCAGCGGACGCCGTGGTGTGGCAGGAACTCGTCGGCCGTTCCGGTGAGGAGTCCCGGCTCACCTGGACGTTTCAGGCCTTCCTGACCATCGCGTGCCTGCTGGCGTCGGTGGGGGTGATCACGAACTCGTCGGTCACCATCGTCGGCGCGATGGTCGTGGGGCCGGAATTCGGCCCGCTGGCGGCGATGGCTGTCGGTCTGGTGCTGCGTCGCGGGGATCTCGTGCGGCAGGGCGGGATCGCGCTGGTCGGCGGCTTCCCGATCGCGATGGTGATCACCCTCGGTGTGGTGCTGGTGGGCAACGCCACCGGCGTGCTGGAGGTCAGCAAGCTCGCGGAGAACCACGAGGTCGATTTCGTTTACCAGGTGGGAATCGCGTCCCTCATCGTGGCACTGCTCGCCGGCGCGGCGGGAATGCTTTCCATGACCTCGGCCAAATCCGCCGCGCTCGTGGGCGTTTTCATCTCGGTGACCACGGTCCCCGCGGCCGGATACGCGGTGGTCGCCGGGGTTGCCGGTCAGTGGGACCGGTGCCTGTATTCGACCGGTCAGCTGCTGGTCAATCTCATCGGAATCGTTGCAGCTGCGGCCATTGTGCTGACATTGCGCCGCCGTGGGCAACGATCGAGGGTGACGGAACGTCCGCTTTCACGCGGATGACTCCCAGATCGCGCCAGGGCGCGCGATTGCCCGGATCTCAGTGGTCATGGTTGCTCAGTCACGAGTAGGGTCGGTGGTAATGACAGTCGATACCTCCTCTGCCGACGATTCGACCGTCGGAGCTGGAGCCGAAACCCTCGCCGTCGCGACCGCGGTCGCCGCCGGCGAGTCGGTCCTATCACGCCGCTTCGGCAGCGCGATCACCCTCGTCGCCCCCGAAGACCTCGCGGGCAGCGGCCCGGCGACGGTCGTGCGGGCACGGGTGGCGTCCTCGCCGTTCGCGCTGCCGCGCACCCTGGTCATCAAGCATTACCCCGATCCACCGGAACCGGGCCGTCCCGATCCGTTCGCGCAGGAGGCGGTCAGCTACCAGCTGTTCACCGCGCTCTCACCGGAGGACCGGATGTGCCCCGAGCTGCTGGCGCACGACGGCCGGGATCGCGTCCTCGTGATCGAGGACCTCGGCGGCGTCCCGACGCTGCACGACAAACTCCACGCCCGTGACGCGCGCGGCGCCGAACGCGCGCTGCTGTCCTGGGCGCGGTCGCTGGGCAGGCTGCACGCGAGCACCGCGAGCCGCGAGCCCGATTTCAACGCGCTGCTGCGCCGTCTGGGCGGTCCCGTCAAGAACGAGGACGCGCCGTTGCCCGCGGTCTGCGCGCAACTGCCGGGTCTGCTGGAAGAACTGCTCGACGTCGAGACGCCGGAGCCGGTACAGCGACGGGTCATGACGGTGGCGGAGCGGGCGGGCTCGCCGTCCTACCGCGCGTTCAGCCCGGTCGATCTCAGCCCGGACAACAACCTCGTGACCAGCAGCGGAGTGCGATTCCTCGACTTCGAACGCGGCCGCGTGCGCAGCACCCTGATGGACGCGGCGTACCTGCGGCTGCCGTTCGCGTCGAGCGCGGACGCCCTGGCGCTCCCGCCGGGGATGAGCGAGGCGATGATCGCCGCCTGGCGGGCCGAGGTCGTCTCGGTCTGGCCCGCGCTCGCGGACGAGGACGCGCTGGCCGAGCACCTGATGGACGGTCAGCTGCTCCTGCTGTGGGTCATCACCTGGGAGATCCTCCCGGAGCTGGACCTGGACAGGCACGCCACACCGATCAGCCGGGAGGCCGCGCTGGTCACCTGGTGGCGGGAGCTGGCCAAGCACTCGCTGCGCGCCCGCCTGACGGACATCTCCGAACACGCCACCCGGGTCGCCGCGGCGCTCGGGGCCAGGCTGGGACCGCACGCGGATCTCGCGTTCTACCCGGCGTTCCGGTAACCGCCGCACGGACTTTTCGCTCGACCGTCCTCGCCGCGTTACCCAGGCATCACCGCAGGTGAGTCTGCGTGGCCGATGGTGGCTACCGTGACCGTGATCAGTGTCGAAGTCACTCCGAGTCCCGAACCTCTCCTTCCACCCGCACCGGCCGTACCCCGGTCCGCTCGCAGACTGGTCGTACTCGGCGATTCCACGGCCGTCGGCCTGGGTGACCCGTTGCCGGACCGCGGCGGCTGGCGCGGGGTCGGCCCGCTCGTCGCCGAGGCACTGGGCGTCGAGCCGGACGGCTACCTGAACCCGTCGTTCACCGGAGCGCGCATGGGGTGCGTGCTCACGAAGCAGCTGCCCGCGGCCGTGGCGCACCGACCGGACGTCGCGCTGGTGGTGGCGGGCATGAACGACACGCTGCGTCCCGACTTCAGCGCCGCGAAGATCGCCGCGGACCTCACCGAGGTGATCCGTTCGCTGGCCGCCGTCGGCACCACCGTGGTCCCGGTGCGCTACCACGACCACGGCAAGGTGTTCCGGCTCCCGCAGTCGCTGAGGCGGGCGTTGAGCGAGCGGGTGGCGGAACTGAACGCCGCCATCGACGGCGTCGTCGAACGCGAGGGCGTGCCGTGCCTCGACCTCGAACTGCTGCCCGGCGCCTACGACCTCACGGCGTGGAGCGTCGACCGGCTGCATCCGTCGGAACTCGGGCACCGGATGCTGGCGACCGGGTTCACCGAACGGCTCGCCGAGGCCGGGTTCGCGGTACCCCGGCCGGTCAGCCTGACCTGCTCGGGAGGCGTCGAGCCGAGCACCGCCGGGCATCTCGGCTGGCTGCTGCTGAAGGGTGTCCCGTGGGTGTGGCGGCGAGGCCGCGAGTTCGTGCCGTACGCGGCCGTGATCATGTGGCACTCGTTCCGGGAGCGGCTGCGCTGACCTGTGGCCGGAACCGTCGGTGGCAACGGCTACCGTCGACACCGTGGCACAGGACGAACTCTTCACCGTGAACCCCGACCTCGGGCCGCCTCCTGAGGAGCTGGCCGAGCCGAGGGAGGTCGCGATCCCGGCAGGCTCGCCGCTGGCCGTGCGGATGCGGCCGCGGTCGCTCGGCGAGGTCGTCGGCCAGCAGCACCTGCTGCGTGAAGGCGCGCCGCTGCGGCGGCTCGTCGAAGGCGCCGCGCCCGCCTCCGTGCTGCTCTACGGACCGCCGGGAACGGGCAAGACCACGCTGGCGAACCTCGTCTCGGCCGCGACCGGACGCCGGTTCGTGGCGATGTCGGCGCTGTCGGCCGGGGTGAAGGAGGTGCGCGGGGTCATCGAAGAGGCCCGGCGCCGCCGGAACTACAACGCCGAGAACACCGTCCTGTTCATCGACGAGGTCCACCGGTTCTCCAAGACCCAGCAGGACGCCCTGCTGGGCGCCGTCGAGGACCGGACGGTGCTGCTGGTGGCGGCCACGACGGAGAACCCGTCGTTCTCCGTCGTCTCGCCGCTGCTCTCGCGTTCGCTGGTACTGCAGCTACGGCCGCTGACCGACGCCGACATCGTCGCGCTGATCGAGCGAGCGATGACCGACGAGCGCGGTCTCGGCGGCGAACTCACCCTGACCGAGGACGCGCGGGCACATCTGGTTCGACTGGCCTCCGGTGACGCGCGGCGTGCGCTGACGGCACTGGAAGCGGCCGCGGACGCCGCGAGCGCGACCGAGGCCAAGACGATCGACCTCGCCATCGTCGAGTCCACAGTGGATAAAGCGGCGGTGCGGTACGACCGGGACGGCGATCAGCACTACGACGTCATCAGCGCGTTCATCAAATCGATCCGCGGGTCCGACGTGGACGCCGCGCTGCACTACCTGGCGCGGATGATCGAGGCGGGGGAGGACCCGCGGTTCCTGGCCCGGCGCCTGGTCGTGCACGCGAGCGAGGACATCGGCATGGCCGACCCGACGGCGTTGCAGTCGGCCGTCGCGGCGGCGCACGCGGTGCAGTTCATCGGGATGCCGGAAGGCCGCCTCGCGCTGGCGCAGGCGACAGTGCACCTGGCGACGGCGCCGAAGTCGAACGCCATCGTCACCTCCATCGACGCCGCGCTGTCCGACGTCCGGTCCGGGCGGATCGGGACGGTGCCGCCGCATCTGCGCGACGGGCACTACGCGGGAGCGGAGAAGCTCGGCAACGCGAAGGGGTACCGGTATCCGCCCAACGCGCCGGAAGGTGTTCTGGCGCAACAGTATCCGCCGGACGAGCTGGTCGGCCGGGACTACTACGAACCGACCCAGCGCGGGGCGGAGCGGACTTTGCACGAGCGGGTGCCGAAACTGCGGCGGACCATCCGAGGGGAACGTTAGTTTCGCGTTCGGAGCAATGCCGGGAAAATCGGTAACACCCGTCGATCATGAGGCTATATCGTGAGTGGCTGGGGGATCACCGGGTTGTCGTGCTGGATGGGATCCCCCGTGCTCGACCACGATGGCGAGCAGAACGAAACTGACAACCTCTACCTATGACAAACTGGGGAAATTTCAGAGTTCGCAAGGTGATGGTGTCTTCCGTCGCGGTTTTCGCCGCGGTGACCGGAGTTCTCGTCCCGGGCACGGCGACCGCCGCTCCGGCAGGGTCCTCCTCCGTCGTGACGCAGACGCCGGACGAGGTGCGCACCAACGCCGCCGCCGTCGTCGGGCTCACAGTCACGCCGGAGCTGCTGCGGCTGAGTGAGAGCGACTTCGTCTACGCGATCTACCAGGCCGCGAAGCGTCAAGGCGATATCGCGGTGGAGGTTCAGTACGCGGCGTTCGACGCCTACCGCAGCGGGTGGACTTCGTTGTTCCTGCAGACCGGGATCTACGAGGCGCACCAGCGGGATCTGGACCGTGAAGCCGTCTATCAGGTCCGGCGTGGGGAACGGCAGCCCGCCGCCGCGCTGCTCGGTTTCGAGCTGACCTCGATCCTGCTGGCCCAGGACGACAAGAACTTCGTCTTCGCCTTGTGGGAACGGGCGGCCAGGGGATCGTTCGTGAGAGCCGCCGCGGGCCAGGTTTTCAGCGGAACACCGGTGGAGCAGAAGGACTTCATCGTTCGCGGCATCTTCGTCGAGCACCAGCGTGACGTCGACGCGGCGAAGGAAGCGGCCGAGAAGGAAGCCGCGGAAAAGAAGCTCCGCGACGCCCGGGTGAAGGCAGCCGCCGTCGTCGGCATGGACCCTGCGCTGGCCGCGCAGCTGACGGACGAGATGTTCGTGGAGCAGATCTGGTTCTACAACCTGGCGCCCCAGGACTCGGAGGTGTGGTACCGGGCTTACCAAAGCCGGACACCGGAGCAGTGGCGGGCTTTCATCGACACCGGCATCTTCGAAGCCGCCGCCAAGGACAAGGTGAACGCCATCAAGGTGCGCGCCGCCGCTGTCGTCGGGATCGAGGCCGGATACGCCAGGTACCTGGAGGAAGGCCCGCTGGTCCGCGAGATCTGGAACAGGGCGAGGTCCGGCAGCCGGGTCCAGGCCGCTGCCCGTCGTGCCCTGGACAGCGGATCCGCCGCCCAGTGGCGGATCTTCCTGGAAACGGACATCTTCGCCGCCGCGGAGGCGGACAAGCACTGAGGCTCTCCGGCTTTCGGTCGTGATCGGGCCGTTGGCGACGCACTGTGTGGATTTTGGGGCGTTGGATGACCCGAAATCCACACAGTCGCGCGTGATCGGTCCGGTCACGCGTGTTCTGTAGTGGCGTCGGCCGGTGTGCATGACGAGGGGCCCGCCGCGGGTGGGCGGGCTCCTCGGGTCACGCGGGATTAGGCGGGGGCGCGGTGGAGGGTGTTGCGCCGGATTCGTTGTAGCGGGTCCAAATACTGGGGCGGGATGAATTCGGGGAGTCCGTTGGCTGCCATGCGGACTTGCCAGTCGCCGTGGTGGATCAGCCGGTGATGGAAACCGCACAGCAGTACGAGGTTGCGGAGGTCGGTGGGTCCGCCGTCTGCCCAGTGATGAATGTGGTGGGCGTGGCAGTTCTTGGGTTTTCGGTGACACCCCGGGAACGCACAGCCACGGTCCCGGATGTTGAGTGCCCGTCTTTGGCCTGGGGTGACGAAGCGTCTCAGCCGTCCTACATCGAGGGGCTCTCCGGCGGCGTTGAGCACCACGGGCAGCATCAGGCAGTCGCACGCGGCCATCCGCGCCTCTCGGGCGGTCATGGTCCCGACGAAGTCGAGACAGGCTTTCCCGATCCCGGACTTGAGTTCTTCCAGGCCGATGGTCACGTGCACGAGGGTCCGGTACCCGCTCGTGCCGGGCTGATCCGGGCACGCGATCGCCAAGTCGAGAAGTTCCGCCCACGCGTCACCCAGGCGTTCGCACTTCATGCGCAGATCAGCTTGCCCGAACTCGTCCACCGGGCGAGGCTTCGCATACGCCTCCAGCGCAGCCGCGGTGCGGGCGCCGAGTTCGTCGTCGAGGAGGCCGGTGAGTTTCCAGAACCCGTCCCGACGGCGTTCCAGGGTGATTTCGCGGCGGGGCTGTTTTGGTTCGGGGTCTTTGGGTTCGTTGCCGTCGGGGTCGAGCCAGCCGAGGATGTCCTCGGCGGCCTTCGTCACCTGCCGGGGACCAGCGCCACGGCCCAGGTTGCCGAGGATCTTCTCCGCACTTTCCCGATCCTCCACCGACGTGTCCGCAGGGAGCCTCCCCAAGATCTCCAGGACCTGGTCGATCCGTTCGTCCCCGAGCGCACCTTCAGCGGCTGCCGCACCTACAGTCGGCGCAAAGGCCGGAACCTCGGTGCCGTCCAGATTGCGGGTGGGGTTCAAGGCGATCGCCCGTTTCACCACCGACTGCGCCTCACCCCGGGACAGTCCAGCCACATCGGCGAACCATGCCGCCGTCGACCCATAGCCATACAAGTCTTTCGCGCCCCGAGACTCGATCTCCGCCAGGAATTGCCCCAGAGCGGCGGACGCCACCCGCATCAGCTGCAGGAACTGTTGCACGCCATGGGCAAGCTCCAGCTTGCCGGCGCGCCACAACTCCTGCGGGAGTTCGGGAAGGAAGGTCTCGGACACTCCTCAATAATACACCCAAATTTCGAACAAGTGTTCGTAATTTTGGGCAACAATGAAATCGAGCTAATCCCACTAAAGTGTGATGGCGACGGGAATGGGGTCACGCTTGCGTGGCCGGCTACAAAGGTCGCGACTGGCAAGGGTGGGTAGGGGTGTGAGACGAGCCGGAAGCCTTGAAGACTGACTTGAGAGGCGTATAACGACCTACACGGTTCCGCATGGTGGGACTCGGTGCCATATCGTGGACCGGAGACATACAGTCCGGGACATGTCGCCGAGAACCCTCCTGCGGGCCGTCATGGCCGTTTCCGCCGTCACGCTCCTCGCCGCGTGCAACGCCTCGGCCAAGGACCCGGCCGACCGGAACGCCGCCGGGCCCGCGCTCGTCCTGATCACACCGAGCCCGGTCGGGGTCAACGACTTCCTCAAGCTCGCCGTCCAGGGCATCGAGGACTCGGCCAAGAAGCACAACGGGACACAGAAGGCGTTCCAGAGCACCGATCCGGCGTCGATCCAGCAGAACCTCGCGGCCGCGGTCCGTGAGAAGCCCGCCGTGATCGTCGCCGTCGGCTTCAACTTCGCCGACGCGATCGCGGCCGAGGCCGAGCGTAATCCCGAGCAGAAGTTCCTGTTCGTGGACTCCTGCACCACGAAGCCGTTCCCGAACGTGACCTGCGCGGTGTTCCGCGAGCACGAAGGCAGCTACCTCGCCGGCGCCGAAGCCGGGCTGCTGAGCAAAAGCGGCAAGGTCGGCGCGGTCGTCGTGCTCGACGCGCCCCAGTTCCGGCGGTACTCGATCCCGTTCGGGCAGGGCGCGGAGAAGGCGAAGCCCGGGACCACGCTGGCCCCGTTGTTCATCGGCGGCGCGAACCCGTTCAACGACCCGGCGCGGGCGAAGGCGCTGGCCGGCACGCTCGCCGGTCAGGGTGTCGACCACGTGATGGGCGCCGCCTCGGCGGCGGGCAACCTCGGCGTGTTCGAGGCGGCCAAGCAGGGCGGGTTCTTCGCATTCGGCGTCGACGCCAATCAGTGCCCGGCCAGCCCGGGACAGGTCGTGGACAACGTCATCAAGCGCACCAACGTCGTCATCGGCGACGGGGTCGACGCGATCCTCGGCGGCAAGACCGGCGAGACGAAGTCCTACGGCGTCAAGGAGAAGGGCATCTCCCTGACCGGCCTGGAGCCGGACGCGTCGACGTCGCAGTGCGTCGTCGCGAGCCACCCCGACGTGCTGGCCAAGGTCGGCGAGCTGCGGGACCAGATCATCTCGGGCGCGATCGTCGTCGATGACCCAGCCAAATCCTGACGCCGTCTCACTCCGGGGGATCGTCAAGCGGTTCCCCGGAGTGCTCGCCAACGACCGGGTGGACCTCGACGTCGGCAAAGGCGAGATCCACGCCCTGATGGGCGAGAACGGCGCGGGCAAGTCCACGCTCATGTCCGTTCTCTACGGTCTCCACCGGCCCGACGAGGGCACGATCTCCTTGCACGGCGAGGAAGTCTCCTTCGGCTCGCCCGCGCAGGCCATCGACGCCGGTGTCGGCATGGTGCAGCAGGGTTTCGCACTGTTCGGCGAGCTCACCGTCACCGAGAACGTCGTGTTCGGCAGCGAACCGACCCGCCGCGGTCTGCTGGACCGCAAGGCGGCGACCGCCCGCGTCACCGAACTGATCGAGCGGCACGAGCTGCGACTGCGGCCCGGCGCCCGGGTCCGCGATCTGCCTGTCGGACTCAGGCAGCGCGTCGAGATCCTCAAGCTCCTGTACCGCGAGGCGGACGTCCTGATCCTCGACGAACCCACCGCCGTGCTGACCCCGCCCGAAACCGAGCGGCTGTTCGGCGTGCTGCGCGCGCTCGCCGCCGAAGACCGCACGATCCTGTTGGTGTCGCACAAACTCCAGGAGGTCCTCGCCGTCAGCGACCACGTCACGGTGCTGCGCGACGGCCGCGTCAGCGCTCGCGGGCGCACGGCGGACCAGACGGCCGCCGGGCTCGCCGCCGCGATGACCGGACGCGAGGTCGACCTCGACCGCGTCCACCCGGCCGGGACACTCGGTGAGGTCATCCTCGAAGCTCGTTCCCTGACCGTTCCCGGCGCGGAAGGAAAGCCGTTGCTGGACAACGTGTCCCTCGCCGTGCGCGCGGGAGAGATCGTCGGCGTCGCCGGAGTCGCGGGCAACGGTCAGGCTGAACTCTCCGGCGCGCTCACCGGTCTCCTGAAGACCGGCGGCACTGTCGTCCTCAAAGGACAGAGCCTGGAAGGGCTGTCGGTCCGGGCCAGAAGGGACGCCGGGCTCGCCCACGTTCCGGAAGATCGCGCCGAGGTCGGCTCGGCCCCCGCGGCGAGCCTCCGCGAGAACCTGGCAGTCGGCTTCCACCGCAAGCGACCGTTGGTGCGCAAGGGTTTTCTGCGCCGCAAGGCGATCGACGAGCACGCGTCGGCGATCATCGAGGCCTACGACGTCCGCGCGTCCGGCCCCGCCGCCGCGATGGGAACCCTGTCCGGCGGCAACCAGCAAAAGGCGATCTTCGGCCGCGAACTCACCCACGACGCCCCGTTCCTGCTGGTCGAGCAGCCCACCCGCGGGGTCGACGTCGGCGCGATCGAGAACATCCACGCCCGGCTCGTCGCCCACCGCGACGCCGGGCACGCCGTCCTGCTGATCTCCGCCGAGCTCAGCGAAGTCCTCGCGCTGTCGGACCGCGTGATCGTGCTGTTCGAAGGCCGCGTCGTCGCGGAGTTCACCAAGGACGAGGCCGATCCGCACACGGTCGGCCTGGCGATGGCCGGAGGTGCCGGATGACCCGCGTCCGTCTCGTCGCCGTGCCGGTCGCGGCGGCGCTCGTCCTCGGCGCGATCCTGTTGCTGGCCACCGGAACCGACCCGCTGGCCGCCTACGGCGCGATCGTCTCCGGCGCGTTCGGCCCCGACGGCATCGGCGACACCCTCGCCTACGCCGTCCCCGTCGCGGGGATGGCCACCGCGCTCGCGATCCCGCTCCGCGCGGGCATGGTGAACCTCGGCGGCGAGGGACAACTGGTGCTCGGCGCGATCAGCGCGCTCGCCGTCGGCCTGTACGTCCCCGGCCCCGGGCCGGTCAAAGTCATCTTGGCGCTGCTCGCGGGCGCTGTCGCCGGAGCCGCGTACGCCGCGCTGGCCGCGGTCTGCGAGAACCGCCTGGGTGTTCCGCTGCTGATCAGCACGCTGTTGCTGAGCTATCCGGCGATGTCGCTGGCCGGATACCTGGTGCGGTTCCCGTTGAAGGACGCCGGTTCCAGCCTGCCGCAGAGCCCGCAGCTGGCCGAAGGCGCGCGGTTGCCCGAAATCGACGGCGTGACGACCGGGATCTTCCTGGTGGTGGCGGTGATCGCGGTCTACGCGGTGCTCGACGCCCGCACGCCCGCCGGGTTCGAAACCAAGGTGACCGGCTGGGCGCCCCGGTTCGCCGCCTACGCGGGCATCGACCGGCCGAAACTCACGCTGCGGCTGCTGGCCGCGTCGGGCGGGACGGCCGGGCTGGTCGGCGCGGTAGCCGTCCTGGGTTTCCCGTACCGGTTCATCGACGGCGCGCTGATCACGCCGCAGTACACCTGGATCGGCCTGCTCGCGGCGCTGCTCGCCGGGGCCAGCCCGCTCGGGACGCTGCTCGCGGCCGTGTTCTTCGCGGCGCTGACCAGCGGCGGGTTCGCCATGGAACGCGCCACCCAGGTCCCGCGTGAGCTGACGGCGGTCCTGCAGGCGGTGCTGATCATCTTCCTCGCGGCCACCTCGGGAGTCTTCAAGCGCAAGGCGGGGCGGGCATGATCGACGCGAGCCTGTTCTCCTCGGCGCTCACCGCGCTGACACCGATCCTGTTCGCCGCGCTCGCGGGCGCGCTGTGCCAGCGGGCCGGGGTCTTCAACATCTCCCTCGAAGGCTCGCTCCTGGTCGGCTGCTTCGGCGCCGTCGCCGGGAGCTGGTACACCGGCAGTGCCTGGATCGGCGTCGTCGTGGCGGTCATCGCGGCGACGGCGTACTCGCTGATCCTCGCGATCGGCTCGATCACCTTCGACGGCGACCCGATCGTGCTGGGCGTCGCGAGCAACCTGCTCGCGGTCGGCTTGACGAGCTTCCTCATCCGGACCGTCTTTGGCACCGAAGGGTCCTTCAGCGACCCGACGTTGCAGGGGCTGGGGCAGTTCGGCCCGATCCCGGGGCAGTCGCTGCTGGTCTACCTGTCCTGGTTGGCGGTGCCCGCGCTCGCGGTGCTGTTGTACCGGCATCCGTGGGGCCTGCGGCTGCGCGGTGTCGGCGAACGCCCGGAAGCCGCGTCCAGCCTCGGCGTCAACGTGACCAGGTACCGCTACGGAGTGATCCTCGCCGGGGGAGCGCTGTGCGGTCTCGGCGGCGCGCAACTGGCGCTGGGTTCGGTGACGTTGTTCGCCGAGAACATGACCGCCGGTCGCGGCTGGATCGCCGTCGTCGCGGTCATGCTGGGCCGCGCGCATCCGCTCGGCGTGCTCCTCGCGGCCCTGTTGTTCGGCCTCGCCGAGGCGTTCGGCTTCCGGCTCCAAGGCATCGGGCTGCCGCAGCAGGCCACCGACGCCGCTCCCTATGTCGTCACGCTCGTGGCGCTGTTCCTGTCCAACCTGAAACGCGAGAAGGGACAGCCCGCGTGAGCGACGTCCTGCCCATCACCAAGATCCCCCGGCACGGACTGCCGCCCCGCGCGCTGGTCGTGGGCGACCCGGACCGCGCGACCGCGGTGGCCGAGTCACTGGAGGACGCCGCCCTCATCGGCCAGAACCGCGAATACCGCAGCTACACCGGCACCTGGAAGGGCGTCCCGGTCGTCGTGTCCTCGCACGGCGTCGGCGGTCCTGGCGCGCTCTGCCAGTTCGGTGAGCTGGCCGAAGCGGGCGTCCGCACCCTGATCCGGCTCGGCACCGCCGGTTCGCTGGCCGACGGGATCACCGACGGCGACCTCGTCATCGCCGAGGCGGCGGTCCGGGACGACGGCGTCACCCAGCAGCTGATCCATCCCGAGTACCCGGCGTTCGCCACCCCGGAGGCGGTCGTGGCGCTGAGCCGCGCGGCTCCGGAGGCACACCGGGGCGTGGTGTGGACGCGGGCCGCGTTCAGCCCGCTGGTGCTCACCCTCCCGATGGCCGACTACCTGGCCGCGCGGGTGATCGCCATTGAGATGGAACTCTCCACCCTGCTGGTGTTCGCGGCATTGCGCGGCCTGCGGGCCGGTGGTGTGCTCGTGATCGACGGCGACGCGCGGCCCGAGCATCCCGACCCGTCGGCCTACGACCCGCATCGCGACGTCGTGGCGGCCGGGGTGGCCAGGGCGACCCGTGTCGCGCTGGACGCGCTGGTCGAGTTGGAGGGAGCGGAATGACCGAGGTGTGGCGCAAGGCGGCCCTCGAACTGGCGAGCACCTTGACGGCGGACGCGGCCGAGCGGGACCTCGCCGGACGTCTCCCGGTCCACGAGGTCGGTCTGCTGCGCGAGTCCGGGCTCCTGCCCCTGCTCGACACCGCCGGCTGGGCGGCCGCGAACCAGGCCACCCGCATCGTCTCCGCCGCGGACGCCTCGATCGGTCATCTGCTCGGCTACCACTACCTGCAACTGTGGCGCACCGGCCTGTTCGGGCCGCGCGCGGCGAGCGAACCGGGCTGGTTCTGGGCGGGCGTGAGCAATCCACTCGACGCGGCTCTGCTGCTGACCCCGGTCGACGGCGGGTTCACCGTCGAAGGCACCAAGACCTTCGCCACCGGCGCGGCCGTCGCCGATCGGCTGGTGGTCAGCGCGACGAGGACGGACAACGGCGAGAAGCTGACCTTCGTCGTCGACGCGCGGGCCGACGGCATCACCTTCCCCGGTGAATGGGACAACATCGGGCAGCGGCTCACCGCGAGCGGCGCTGTCCGGTTCGAGGCCGTCCGGATCGCGCAGGACGACGTCCTCGGTGCCCAGCCGGAGGACCAGTCGGATCCGAAGGTGCCCCGGATCTCTCTCGCCGCGATCGGCTTCCAGCTCATGCTGGCGCAGGTGTACGTCGGCCTCGCCTTCGGCGCGCTCGACGCCGCCGCGGTCTACACGCGGGAGACCGCGCGAGCCTGGACACTGTCCGATGTGGACAAAGCGACTCAGGACCCGTACCTCCTCGCGGGCTACGGCGAGCTGGTGGCGACGGCGCGAGCGGCCGGATTCGCCGTCGACGCCGCGGTTTCCGCTCTCGGTGAGGCCGACGAGCGCGGGTTCGACCTGACCCCGGCCGAACGCGCCGAAGCGGCGATCGCGATCTCGTCGGCGAAGATCGTCGCGAGCCGGGCCGCTGTCGAGACCACGAGCAAGGTCTTCGAGTTCACCGGCGCCCGGGCCACGGCGACCAAGTACGGCTTCGACCGTTTCTGGCGCAACGCCCGCACGCTGACCCTGCACGATCCCGTGGCCTACAAGGCGCGCGAGGTCGGCGACCACTTCCTCAACGCGATCCCGCCGTGCCTTTCGGGGTACAGCTGATGACGCTGCCGATCCTCGCCGAAAGCGTCCGCCTCGACGACGAAGGCGTGCACATCCTCGACCGCCGGGTCTTCCCGTTCAAACGGGAGTGGCTGCTGTGCCGGACTTCGGAAGAGGTCGCGGTGGCCATCGAAGACATGGTCACACAGTCGTCCGGGCCGTACTTCGCCGCGCTGGGCGCGATGGTGCTGGCCGCGCGCGAGGCCTCCGGGCTCGCTGATCCTCGCGCTTACCTGAGACGGGCGGGGGAGCGGATCGTCGCGACCCGCGAGACGAACAACCACCTGCGCAAGGCCGTCGCCGCCGTCCTGTCCGAAGTGGACAGATCGGCAGGCGATCTCGTCGAGGCCGCGACGGCGGGGGCGCGAGCGGGTGACGAGTTGTACCGTTCGCGCAGCCGCGCGCTCGGCGCGCACACGGCGGAACTGGTGCCGGACAAGGCGACCGTCCTGACGCACTGCTGGGCGGACCTGTACCTGGTCGAACTCGTGCTGGCCGCGCGGCGGCAGGGCAAGGAGTTCTCCTTCCTCTGCACGGAAACCCGGCCGTACCTGCAAGGCGCGCGGCTGACCGCCGAGACCCTCGCCGAGATGGGCTCCGACACGCGGCTGATCACCGACGGGATGGGCGCCGCGGTGCTGTCCTCGGGCGAGGTCGGCGCGCTGGTGACCGCGGCCGACCGGGTCGCCATGGACGGCCACGTCGTCAACAAGATCGGCACCCTGGGGCTCGCGGTGGCGGCGGACGCGTTCGGCGTGCCGTTCTACGCGATGGTCCAGGCGCCCGATCAGGCCACGCCGACCGGCGCCGACGTGCCGATCGAATACCGCGACGGCGACGAGGTGCTGAGCGCGCTCGGCCACCGCGTCGCCAGCGAACGCGTCCGTGGGCACTATCCGGCCTTCGACGTGACACCACCGCGGTTCGTGACCGCGGTGGTGACCGACCGCGGGGCCTTCGAACCCGGGCGGCTCCGCGAGTACTACGCAGAAGGGGAAGCGAACCAGTGACCGCAACGCTGACCGCCCGATGGGTGGTCCTCGACATCGAGGGCACGCTGACCGCCACCAGTTACGTGCACGTGACCCTCTACGACTACGCGCGCCCGCGGCTGGGCCCGTGGATCGACGGGCACCCGGACGACCCGGAGGTCGCCGGCGCCGTCGCGCAAATCAAGGAACTCGGCGGGCTCCCGGCGGACGCGTCCACAGCGGACGTCGTGGGCGTGCTGCACGGCTGGATGGACGCGGACCGGAAGATCGCTCCGCTGAAGACGTTGCAGGGCCTCATCTGGCAGCGCGGGTACGCCGACGGCGACCTGACGACGGAGTTCTTCGGCGACGTCGCCCCGGCGCTGCGGTCGTGGCACGAATCGGGTCTGCGGCTCGCGGTGTTCTCGTCCGGCTCGGTCGCCGGGCAGGTCGCGTCGTTCTCGCGGACCACCGACGGCGACGTCACCGGCCTGTTCGAACAGCATTTCGACACCGTCAACGCCGGACCGAAACGCGAGGCGCCGTCGTATCGCGCGATCGCCTCCGCGCTGGAGGCCGAGCCGGGCGACGTCGTGTTCTTCTCCGACGTCCCAGCCGAACTGGACGGGGCCGCCGCCGACGGCTGGCAGACCGTCGGCCTCGCGCGCGACGGCGAACCGTTCGGCGACGCGGATTTCGGGACACACCGGACGATCCGGACGTTCGACGAGGTGAAGGTCGTACCTCGATGAGTGTTCTGGAACTCGCCGGCCGCGCGCTGGCCGAGGAATCCGCCCGGTTCGCCGGGCTTGGTTGGATGCGGGGCACTTCGGGCAACCTGTCGGTGGTGCTCGGCCGCGATCCGCTGCGGGTCGCCGTCACCGTCAGCGGCCGGGACAAAGGCGAGCTGACCAGCGACGACGTCGTGGTGGTCGGGGAAGACGGGCTGGCCGTCGCCGACCAGCCGCGTCCGGACAAAGTGCCCTCGGCCGAAGCCGGACTGCACGCCCGGATCGCGGCGGTGTCGGGTGCGGGCGCGGTGATCCATGTGCACGCGCTCGCGCCGGTGGTGGCCGCCGAGCACTGGCCGGACGGCGTCGAACTGCGGGACCTGGAGATGCTCAAAGGGTTCGGCCGCGCCGCGCACGACGACCTGGTGACGATCCCGGTGATCGCCAACGGACAGGACATGCGCGTCCTCGGTGACGCGTTCGAGGCGGGGTTCCGGGCGGACACGCCGGCGGTGATCGTCGCGCGGCACGGGATCTACGTCTGGGGGGATGACCTGCGCCACGCGCGTCATCGCCTGGAATGTTTGGAGTGGTTGCTCCGGTTCCGGGTAGAGACAAGACTCGTAGCCGAGGAAAGGGGAGTGCGATGACCCTGCTGACCGTGTGGCCGGACGACCGGCCCGGCGAGATCGCGCTCAGGACCGAGGACCCGGCCGTGATCACCGGCGAACTGGGGCGGCTCGGCGTCCGGTTCGAACGGTGGGACCTGGTGCCGGACCTGCCGCGCGAAGTGACGCCGGAGCAGGTGCTGGCCGCGTACGAGGAGCAGATCGGCAAGGTCTCGGCGGCCGAGGGCTACACCTTCGTGGACGCCGTCCGCATGACGCCGTCCGACGAGCCGGGTTGGGCAGCCGAAGCCGCCGAAGCGCGGCAGAAGTTCCTCGCCGAACATACCCATGACGATGACGAAGACCGCTTCTTCGCGCGCGGGTCCGGCGTGTTCTATCTGCACGTCGGCGGCAAGGTGTACGCGGTGCTGTGCGAGGCGGGGGACCTGCTGAGCGTGCCCGCGAACACCACGCACTGGTTCGACATGGGGACGCGGCCGGATTACGTGTCCGTCCGGTTCTTCCACGACGACGGCGGGTGGGTCGGCGACTTCACCGGCGCCACGCTGGCCGGGGACTTCCCGGACTTCGACACTTTGACCGCCGGGCGCTACTGAGCACCGCTTCCCCCCCCGGTGTGTCATGAAAGGGTCGTTCAGGACATTTTTCGTCCTGAACGACCCTTTCATGACATCCGGAC